>QGVH01000006.1 GCA_003242735.1 bacterium
ACAGGATCTTGTCGATGACCTCCTGCGGGCTGCCGACGAGCAGCGCGCCGCGCGGGCCGCACAGCGCATCGAACTGCTCACGCGTCATGGGCGGCCAGCCGCGCTCGCGGCCCAGGCGGCTCATGACCTCGGCGTAGGTGGGATAGAAGATGTCCCGCGCCTCCTTGGAGGTCGGCGCGATGAACGCGTGCGAGTTGATGCCGACCGGCAGTCTCGCCGGGTCGTGGCCCGCGCGCCTGGCGGCCTCACGGTACAGCTCGACCAGCGGCGCGAAGCGTGCCGGCTCGCCGCCGATGATCGCCACGGCGAGGGGCAGGCCGAGCATGCCGGCACGCACGAAGGAGTGCGGCGTGCCGCCGACCGCGACCCAGATGGGGATCGGCTGCTGCTGGGGCCGGGGGTAGACGCCCTGGCCGTTCAGCGGCGGGCGATGCTTGCCGCGCCACGTGATGCGCTCGTTGTCGCGCAGCCGCAGCAGCAGGTCCAGCTTCTCGGCGAACAGCTCGTCGTAATCGGCGAGATCGTAGCCGAAGAGCGGGAACGACTCGACGAACGAGCCGCGGCCGACCATGATCTCGGCCCGGCCGCGGGAGATGAGGTCCAGCGTGGCGAACTGCTGGAAGACGCGCACCGGGTCGTCGGAGCTGAGGACGGTGACGGCGCTGGTCAGCCGGATGCGCTCGGTGCGGGCGGCCGCCGCGGCCAGCACGATCGCCGGCGCACTGACGATGAAGTCCGGCCGGTGGTGCTCGCCGACGCCGAACACGTCGAGCCCGACCTGGTCCGCGAGTTCGATCTCCTCCAGCAGGTTACGGATGCGCTCCCCCGGACTGATGGCGTAGCCCGTGACCGGGTCCGGCGTCGTTTCGCCGAAGCTGTAAATGCCGAGTTCCATGCGTTCCTCGTTCGTCGAACGATCGAAGCTAGCGCGCCGCCCGGACCTCCAGGTGCTGCTCCAGGAATCGGGCGATGCGCCGGCCCTGGATGATGCGGTTGGACAACTTGCGCACGCCGTGCCCTTCGTCCGGGAAGCGCAGGTACTCGACCACGCCGCCCCGCTCGCGGATCGCGCGCACGAAGCGGTCGGACTCCTCGACCGGGTCGCGCGGGTCGTTCGCGCCATGGATCACCATGACAGGCGCGCGCACGTTGGCCACGTGGGTGATCGGCGAGATGGAACGGAAGAACTCCCGGTCCGCGGGATCGTCGATGTCGCCGTACTCGATGCGGTCGCTCGCCTTGAGCTGCGGTGAGGCGCCCTCCAGCGCGGTGATCCAGTTCGAAACGCCGACGGCCGCGACGCCCGCGCGCCACAGGTGCGGCAGCCGGGCCAGCCCCGCCATGGTGAGATAACCGCCGTACGACGCGCCCATGAGCGCGACGCGGGAGGCGTCCACGCGGCCCGTGCTCGCGAGCCACCGTACGGCGTCCTCCAGGTCGTACAGCTCGGCCTCGCGCAGCCGGCCGTCGTTCAGCCGCGCGAACGTCTTGCCGTAGCCGGTGGAGCCCCGGTAATTCAGCTCGAACACGGCAATGCCGCGGGTGAGCAGGTATTGCCGCGTCGGCTCGAAGACGGGCCGTGCCTGCGCCGTCGGCCCGCCGTGCACGGACAGCAGGACCGGCGGCCGCACGCCCGACGGCAGCCCGTCCGGCATGTACAGCAGCCCGTGCAGCATCACTCCGTCGCGCGCGGGGAACGAGTGGTGCTCGGGCAGGATCATCGTCTCGAGGTCGAGGCCGGCGCCATCGGAGTGGGTCGCGCGGTGCGTCTCTCCGGTCTCTGCGTTCCACGTCCAGATGTCGCCGGGCACCCGGGGGCTGGCCACCGTGATCGCCGCCACGGGCGCGTCCGACGCCCACGTCACGCTGTAGACGCCGCGCGGCAGCTCCGGCACCGGGACGTGGCGCGCGGCCCGCCACCGCTCCGGCGTCGGCGCGCCGCCGCCCGGGCCGAGGTCCCGCACGTGCAGCGCCGAGTAGCCGCCCTCGTTCGTGGTCCAGGCGATGAACCGGCCGTCGGCCGAGAGCGCGACGTCTTCCACGTCGCTGTCCGGCGCCTCGAGGATGAACAGCTCGCGGCGGGCGACGTCGTAGTACGCGAGCGCCGCGTACTCGCCCTCCTGGTTCGTCGCGAGGTAGAACCCCGAGCCGTCCGGCGTCCACTGGAACGAGTCGTAGCTCGCGCGGTCCGGAGGGCTGAAGAGCGTGTCGAGCCGCCCGGTCGCGACGTCGTACAGGTACACGTCGTTCGCATCCTCGCCCCGTGCCTCGGTGAGCAGCACGGCGCCGCCGTCCGGCCGCCACGCCGCCGCGTACAGCCCCATCCGCCCGCGGAAGATCTCCCGGTCCTCCCCCGTCTCGATGTCCAGCAGATGGATGTCGAAGTCGACGCCGTTGCGCTCCGTCGTCGCGTAGACGATGCGCCGGCCGTCGCGGGTGAAGTCGCCGAACACACGGAAGGCGTCGGACGGCGGGAGCAGCTCGCGCTCCCGCGTGCCGTCCGGCGAGATCAGGTAGAAGCCCTCGCGCTCGTCGCCGCCACGGTCCACGCCGTAGATGATCCAGTCGCCGGCGGGCGACCAGGCGTGGAACGTCACCGGCTCGCCGAAGGTGAGCTGGCGCGGCCAGCCGCCGGTCGCATCCACCACCCAGAGCTGCGGCGCGCCGCTGATCTGCGTCCGGAACGCGAGCTTCCGGCCGTCCGGCGAGAGCGACGGCGCCGTTGCGGTGCGGACGTTGAGGAACCGGCTGATGTCCGGGTAGCGGTCGCCGGCGAGCCCGATCTCGACGGGCACCGGCTTGGGGATGTCATCCTCGTTGGGCGTCGGCGGGATCTGCGCGAGAGCGTGATCGGGCTTCAGGACAGTCGTCGTCACGGCCATCCAGGCAAGGGTTGCTGCAAGGGTCGTCCAGGTACGGATCATGGGCCGCCTACCATCGCACGCATCGGTGCGGTCGTCCCAGCGTCTCGTGCGTGTATACCCTGCAACCCCGGCGGCGCGCCGGCGCATCGGCCGACGGGCGGGCGCGGCACGCATGATGCCCCGCTGGAGACGTGCGCCATACGGCCGAGCGGGGAGCGCAAGGTGCGAGTGGACGGAAGGCGCCCGGAGCCGGGCGAGCCCGGGCGGATCAGCGGAGAGGCCGCGCGCTGTATGCGTTACGCGGCGCTGTCACAAGCGGCTGCGTCGCTCGTGGCGGCGACGGGCGCCGCGGCCCTCGTCGGCTGGGCGCTACACATCGATCCGCTGAAGCGGGTGCAGGCCGGCTACATGGCCATGGTGCCGCTCACCGCCCTCGGGCTCGTGCTGGCCGGTCTGTCGCTCTTCCTGCTCCGGCCGGGGCGGGTGAGCCCGGTACGGCGGTACGCCGGCGGCGCCCTCGCGACCCTCCTGCTGCTCCTGGGCGCGGCCAGCGTGCTCCACTATCTCACCGGCATCGATCCGCCCCTCGGCAGGACGTTGTTCCCGGCCGCCGTCGAAGCCGACCCTGCCGCGCCGGAGCCGTGGCCGGCGCCCACCTCCGCCGCGATGTTCGTCCTTGCCGCGGTAGCGCTGCTGCTGCTGTCCACGCCCGAGCGTCGCTACGTGCCGGCGGCCCAGGTCATCGCGCTGGCGATGGGCTTCCTCGCGCTCCACACGCTCATCCTCTACATCTACGACATCGGCGTCTTCCTGGGCCTCACGCCGTTCCGGCCCATGGCGCTGCACACGGCGGCGGCGCTGTTCATCCTCTCCGTGGGCGTCATGCTGGCCAGGCCGGACCTCGGGCTCATGCGCCCCGTCATCGCGGACGACCTCGGCGGCCATCTGGCGCGGAAGATCCTGCCGGCCGTGCTGGCCGCGCCCGTGGTGTTCGGCCTGCTCCGCGCACTGGGCATCGCGACGAGGCTCTTCTCCCCCGTGGCGGGTCTCGCTCTGGTCCTCGCGCTCACCATGGCAGCCATCGTGGCGCTCGTGTGGTGGACCGCGGGCACCGTCCACGAGCTGGACGCCGACCGCGGGCGCGCCCTCGAGCGCGCCGAGGCCGAGCGCGCGGAGCGGGCGCAAGCCGCGGCTCGGCTCCGGCTGGCCCTCGAGGCGGGTCAGATGGGGACCTGGGAGTGGGCGCTCCGCGAGGGCGAAGTGGTGTGGTCCGAGGAGATGGAGGCGATCCACGGGCTCGCCCCCGGCAGCTTCGCCGGCACCCACGACGCCTTCTGGGACAGGGTCTTCCCGGAAGACCGGGGACGCGTCCGCGCCGCCATCGAGCGCGCCATACGCGGCGACGAGCCATACCACGCCGAGTACCGGACGGTGCGGCCGGACGGCAGCGTACGCTGGCTCGAGGCGTGGGGCCGGGTGCTCCGCACGCCGGACGGCGAGCCCGAACGGATGGTCGGCGTGTGCCGGGACGTGACCGAGCGTGTGGAGACCCACGAGGCCGAGGCGTTGCTCGCGACGGTCGTCGAGTCCACGAACGACGCGATCATCAGCGGCGAGCCGGACGGGACGGTGACGAGCTGGAATCGCGGCGCCGAGCGCATGTACGGCTACACCGCCGAGGAGATGATCGGCAGCCCGATCTTCCGGATCGCACCACCCGGCGAGCGGGAGGAGCTGCGCGGTCGGCTGGAGCGGCTCCGGCGGGGAGAACGGATCGAGAACCTCCGGTCCGTGCGCCAGAGAAAGGACGGACACCGCATCGACGTCGCGGTGACTGCCTCGCCGATCACGGACGAAACCGGGCGGGTGATCGGATGGTCTGCCATCGCGCGTGACATCACGGAAGAGCAGCGGGCCGAGGCGGAGCGCGAGCGCTTGCTGCGCCATGCGCAGGCGGCCCGGTCCGAGGCGGAGAGCGCGCGCAGGGAGGCAGAGCAGCGCGCGCACCAGGAGGCGGCGCTCCGGCGCGCCGCGGAAGCGTTGACCGCCACGTACGAGCCGGCCGAGGTGATCCGCACGATCGCGGACACGGCGTTCGAGGCCACGGGCGCCGAGGGCGCGTTCGTGCTGCAGTTGGATCCTGGTGGCGAGGAGCTGCGCGTCACCGCCGCGGCGGGCTCGCACGTGCCCCGGATCGGCGAGCGGTTCCCGTTCCGCGGCTCGTTGACCGAGCGTGTGCTGGAGCGCGGCGCGCCGGAGAACCTGAGCGGCGCGGGGGGGAGGAGATTCGATGGCGAGGAGCTGCGTCGCACGTGCCCGCACTGCGCCGCGATCATCGTGCCGTTGGTGGACGCGGGCCAGCAGATCGGCTCCCTCATCCTGTTGCGGATGCCGGAACAGGGAGCGTTCAGCTCCGAGGAGTTCGAGCGGGCGGGCACGTTCGCGCATCTCGCGTCGCTCGCGCTCCGCAAGATGCACCTGCTCGATGACGCCGAACGGAGGCGCCAGGAGACGGAGCGCCTCCTCGAGAGCCGCAGCCGGTTGATGCGCGGCTTCAGCCACGATGTGAAGAACCCGCTGGGCGCGGCGGAAGGCCAGCTCGCGCTGCTCGCGGACTCGGTGTTCGGCAAGCTGCCCGCCGAACAGCGCGTGAGCATTGCCCGCGCACGCGCGTCGATCCGCACGGCGCTGCGGCTGATCGATTCGCTGGTCGAGCTCGCGCGCGTCGAGACCGGCGGGCTCACCATCGAGCGCGCTCCCATGGACGTGCGCAGCGTCGCGCAGGAGGTCGCCGAGGAGTACCGCGCCGCGGCGGAGGAGAAGGGACTGGAGCTGGACGTCCGGCTCGCAGAAACGCTGCCCATCGTCCACTCCGACGTGGACCGCATCCGACAGATCCTCGCGAACCTGGTGGTGAACGCGGTGAAGTACACGGAGCACGGCCGCATCACCGTGTCGGTGGAGCCCCGTGAGGCGGATCCGCGCGCCCCCGGCCCAGGCCCGTGGGTCACCATCGCCGTTTCCGACACGGGTCCCGGCATCCCCGAAGACCAGCAAGAGGCGATCTTCGGGGAATTCATCCGCCTGGACACGGGCCGGGATCGGCGCCGCGGCGCCGGCCTCGGCCTCGCCATCAGCCAGCGGCTCGCGCGTCTGCTCGGCGGCGACATCACGCTCGAGAGCCGACCCGGCAAGGGTTCGACCTTCACCCTCTGGCTGCCACAGGATCGGACCGCTGCGTCCCCCGAGGTGGGCGAGATGCGTGCGGCGGACGGCGGCTCGCGAAGCTGCTGCAGCATGGCGGAGGAGGAGATCGCGCGCCTGCGAGCGCGCGTGGAGGAGCAGGAACGGGCGCTCGCCGAGCACCGGCTCCTCGCGGGAGCGACCGCAACGCTGTCCTCCTCGCTCGATTACCTCGATACGCTCGAGCGACTCGCGCGCCTCGCCGTCCCGCGGCTCGCGGATCTCTGCGTCGTGGACGTCGTCACGGAGACGGGCGGCATGCGGCGCGTCGCCGTCGTGCAGCGCGGCACGAATGGGGACGCGCTGGCCAGCGCAACACGCGAGTTCCCGGCGCCGCCGCCAGGCAGCACGTACGAACGCGCCATGCGCAGCGGCCAGGCGCAGATCCTACGCCAGATCACGAACGAGGAGCTGCAGGAGCTCACGGGCGATGGCAAACGCCTGGAGCTCCTTCGCACGGTGCAGCCCCGTTCCGCCATCGTGGTTCCCCTGGCCGCGCGCGGCCGCACCCTCGGCTTGCTGGTCCTGATCCGCACCGAGCCGCGCCCGCCCTACGACGAAGACGACCTGCGGCTCGCCAGCGAGCTGGGGCGGCGCGCGTCCATTGCCGCCGACAACGCGCGTCTCTACGAAGCGGCCGAGGCCGCCAGCCAGGCCAAGTCCGACTTCCTCGCCGTCATGAGCCACGAGCTGCGTACGCCGCTCACCGCCATCGTCGGCTACCAGGAGCTGCTCGCCGCAGGCGTTGCCGGCAGCGTCACGAACGAGCAAATGAAATACCTGCGCCGGATCGGCGCCAGCGCCCAGCACCTCCGCGAGATCATCGAGGAGATCCTCACCTTCTCGGGGCTCGAGTCCGGACGCGAGATGCTGCGCCCGGAGCCGACGGACCTCACGCTCCTGGCCACCGACACGGCGGATGTCGTTGCGCCGGCGGCGCGGGAGAAGGGCCTGACGTTCGACGTCATCGTCCCCGACCATCCCGTGCGGGCCACGACGGATCCGGCCAAGCTGCGCCGCATTCTGCTCAACCTGCTGAACAACGCCGTGTCGTTCACGAACGAGGGCGGCATCCGCCTCGTGCTCGAGCAAGGTGACCACCAGGTGCTCTTCCACGTCCAGGACACCGGCATTGGCATTGCATCCGAGTCGCTGGAGCGGATCTTCGAGCCGTTCTGGCAGGAGCAACGCGGGCTCACCCGGGAGGTCGGCGGCACCGGCCTCGGGCTGACGGTCGCACGCCGGCTGGCGCGGATGCTGGGCGGCGACGTGACGGTGGTGAGCGAACTCGGCAAGGGCTCCACCTTCACGGCGCGCATCCCGCTCACGCCCCCCGCACGATCCAACGCACCAGGAACCCCACCGCGAGGAGCGCCAGACCGGTCAGAATGATGCGCGGTGAGAGCGAGAACGCGAGCAGCGTACACGCCGCGAGCCCGAACACCGGCACAGCGTCGCTGAACAGCTTCGCCTCGCGCGGCATGCGCAGCGCCGCGAGGTTGGCGATGCCGTAGTACAGGAGGATGGTGAACGACGCGGTGGCCGCCACGCCCGCCAGGGTGCCGGTGGCGGCGACGACGGCCGCAGCGCCGCCCACTGCCAGCGCCGCCCGGCCGGGCACGCCGTAGCGCGGGTGCACCGCATCGAGGAAGCGGGGCAGGTCGCCTCGCCGCGCCATTGCGAACGCCATCCGGCTGAGCCCCAGCAGTTGCGAGAGGATCACGCCGAGCATCGCGGCCACGCCGCCGGCCGCGACCGCCGTCGGGACCCAACCCGGGCGGAACGAGCGGGCCGCGGCCTCCAGCGGCGCGGCGGTCCGCGCCAGTGCATCCGTGCCCGCCGTGCCCGTCGCGACCAGCGCGACGGCGAGGTACAGGATGAGGACACCGCCGATGGTGATCTCGATGGCGCGCGGGATCGTCCGCTGTGGCTCGCGCACCTCTTCGCCCAGCGTGGCGATGCGCGCATAGCCCGTATACGCGAAGAACAGCAGCGCCGCGGCACGCAGTACGCCCCCCCAGCCCGCTGGCGCGAACGGCCGGAGGTTGCTCATGCGGAAGGACGGGATCCCCGCGATGACGAACAGCAGCAGCGCGCCCACGGAGATCGCGACGATCACCAGGTTCGCGCGGCTCGAGCGGCGTATGCCGAAGTAGTTCAGCGCGGTGAAAACGACGACGGCACCGAACGCCACGGCGCGTGGCGGCAGCCCGGGGCGCAGCGCCTCGAGATAGCCGGCCAGCCCCAGGGCGACCGTGCCCGCCGCCGTGATCTTGCTGGCGAGGAACAGCCAGCCGGCGGCGAAGCCGAGGGCGGGTGAGAGGACCCGGTAACCGTACTCGTACGTCCCGCCCGCGCGGGGGTAGGCCGCTGCGAGCTGCGCCGAGCTCAGGGCGTTCGCCGCCGCCGCCACGCCCGCCAGCAGCAACCCCAGCAGGAACGCCGGCCCGGCCACGCCCGCGGCCACGCCCGTGACCACGAAGATGCCTGCGCCCACGATGGCGCCGATGCCGATGCCGACGGCGTCCAGCAGCCCCAGGGCGCGAGGCAGTTCGACCGCCTGCTCCTCGTGCCTGCGTGCCATGACAGGAACCAAAGTACGCCGGCACGCGCGTCAACGCGATGACCCCATGCGCGCCGCCTCCTCCAGTGGCACGACCGGTGGGCCGGACGTATGATGATGCCGACAACCGCAACCGGAGACTCCGATGACGATCCGCGTGTTCGTGACAGGCGGGACGTTCGACAAAGAATACGACGAGCTGCGCGGGGTGCTCTTCTTCCGCGAGACCCATGTGCCCGAGATGCTGAAGCTCGGCCGCTGCCGCCTGGACGTGGCCGTGCAGACGCTGATGATGAAGGACAGCCTCGACATGACCGACGCCGACCGTGCCATCATCGTGGACCACTGCCGGCGCTGCGAGGAGCGTCGCATCGTGGTCACCCACGGCACGGACACCATGGTCGAGACGGCGCGGGCGCTGGCGCGGGACGTGACCGGCAAGACCATCGTGCTCACCGGCGCGATGGTGCCCTACGCGTTCGGCAGCTCCGACGGACTGTTCAACCTGGGCAGCGCCCTCTCCTTCGTGCAGGTGCTGCCGCCCGGCGTGTACGTCGCCATGAACGGCCGCTGGTTCCCGTGGAACGACGTGCGGAAGAACCGGGAGACCGGCGTGTTCGAGTCGCTGAGCGAGAGCGGAGCGACACCTGCACCGACAATGGTCCCCGATGTGCCGGCTTCACCGGGCCGGGGCTGAGTCGCCACGGCACGGGGCGGCGGAAGGCCAGCGGCGCGTAGAGCCGGCGACGGCACTGTGCGCCGTTCCCGGCAGGTCCATTGCTACCTCGAGGCGACGGAGCGATTCCTTCAACGCGCTGCGTCCGCTGCCGCATCCGCCGCAGCGCCGGCCACCAGCGCACGCATCACCGCGGCGCGCAGGCCGTTCACATCGGGGTACTGGCCCCGAGAATCGCGGCCGAGGTTCTGTCGGTTGGTCAACAGTACGACGGCGAGCCCGTAGCGCGGAACGCCCGCGACGTACGTCCCCGTGAAGCCGGTGTGGGCGAAGCTGCCCTCCGGCAGCTCGGGCGGCATCATCCAGCCCAGGCCGTGGCCATAGCGGTCGCGGGTGAGGAACGCGTCCACGGTCTCCGGCCGGAGGTGGCGTTTGCCGCCGTACTCCCCGCGCTGGAGCAGCAGGTCCAGCAGCACCCGCAGCTCCGCCGCCGTCGAGAATAGACCCGCGTGCCCCGCGACGCCGCCGAACGCGTAGTACGCGTTGCCGTCGTTCACCTCGCCCACGAGCGTGTACGCGCGCCAGCCGTCCCACGCCAACGGGTCGCCGTCGTAGCGATAACCGAAGGCGGTGTCGTGCACCATCTGCCGTTCGTAGGGATTGCCGTGCGAAGTGGCCGCGAAGTCCGTGAAGCCGTGCTCGCGCGGGTTGAAGACCGTGGCGCGGAGCCCCAGCGGCTCGTACAGCTCCTCACGGACGAACGCATCCAGCCGGCGGCCGCTCACCCGCTCCACGATGAGCCCCAGCAGCATGAAGCCGAGGTCGCTGTACTGCCGCCCCGCGCCGATCTCGAACTCGAGCGGCAGGCGGTCGATGTGCGCCAGCGCTTCCGCCGCGTCGTGCGCGTGGTAGTAGATCGGCTGCCAGCGGTAGAGGCCGGACGAGTGGGTGAGGAGGTGCCGCACGGTGATCGCGGTGTGTGGAGAGTCGCGGAGCTCGGGTAGGTAGCGGCCCACGGGGGCATCCAGGTCGAGGGCGCCGCGGTCCACGAGGAGCATGACCGCGAACGTCGTCGCCATCACCTTGGTGACGGAGGCGAGGTCGAAGAGCGTGCCCGTATGCAACGGGCGCGGCTCGGCAAGCCGCTCGACGCGGCCTTCCCGGAGTTCGTAGAGCTGCGCGTAGCCGTATGCGCGTTCGTGCAACACGCGCCCGTTCTGGGCAACCAGCAGCACCGCGCCCGGCACCCGCTCCTGCGCCACGGCCTCCGCCACGATGCTGTCCGCCTGAGCGATGCCTCGCGCGAGGCCGGGACCGGGCTGCTGCGCCATGGTCACCCACGGGGCCAGGAGCAGCGCCGCGCCGGCGAGCAGCGGAGCGAAACGTAGCGGTTTGCGGCGTGGCAGGTCGCTACGGGGCACGGCAGCGAGATGCATGAGACCTCCGGGCCGAAACGAAATACGCGTGCGGGCAGAAACTGCCCACACGCGTCGGGTCCTGGCAAGCGCCCTGCGCCCGTCCGCGACTCACCGCAGCGCCGCTGGATCCGGTCTTCCCGCCAGCCGAGGTGCCCGCCGAGGCGGCTCGCGGCGGAGCCGCTGCGACGCGACGCTGAGCCCGAACGCCAGCACGACCGCAACCGGGCCCAGCCACGCGGCCGGCCTGCGGCTCGCCTTGCCCGTGGCGGCCAGGCGCGCGTTCCCGTTCGCCCCTGCCGCTACCGCGCCCGCCGCGCTCGCCGTCACCGCCGTCACCGCCGCTGCGTTGCGCGTCCGCTCCAGCGCCTCGGCCGCCATGCGCTCGTCGACGTACTCGCGATACGCCTCCGGGAAGATCGCGACGTGATAGTGCGGCGGCCTGCGCTCGCGCGTCACGTCCAGCACACCCCGGCGCTCCAGCGCGACGAGCGTGTCCTCCAGCCAGCGTCGGCTGGCGGCATCGCGCGGCACGCGCAGGTCCACCGCCATGCCCGCCGGATGCACCGAGAGCTCGTGCGCGTTCGCCGGCTGCTGGCTGCGCGGCCGCGCCAGGCTCGTCACCACCAGCGGGCTGCCCGTCGCCTCGCGGTACTGCCGGCCCAGCCTCTCCAGGAACAGCCGGACCTCTGGCAGCGCATACGGGTAGCTCACCCGGCTCACGTCGTAGTCCGCGTTGCCGGGCACCTCCACCAGCTCGCCCGCCGCGAGCAGCTCCTCCGCGTCCCGCGGTGTCTCAGCGAACCGGTACCCGCTCTGGACCGCCACGCCGTGCTGCCGCTGCATCGAGCGGGGCGAGCCGCGCAGCAGGTCGCGCGCCTCCGCGGCGGTGGACGTGCTCAGCAGGAACGCGAGGCCGGCCGCGACCGCCCGGAACCGCTCCATGATCCGTTCACCCCCTGATCACTGCCGTACGAGTCCGTTTCCGTGCACGGGAGCGTGGGCGCCGTGGCCCCGCCGAGAAAGCACGCCCCGCTCACCCGATGAGGGGGCGGGGCGGGTGTCACGTCAATACTAAGCTATTGTAACAAAATGAGTTGCGGGGTCAACCCCACGGGCGGCTCCCGCCCGGGGCGGCGACGTCGCCGTCGGCCCGTCCCCGGTCCGCTCCGCCGCAAGCCGGCTACGGCAGAGCCCGTAGCTGAGCGTGGAGCCGGCGGCCGCCGGCGTCCTCCACCCGCCGGTTCTGCAGCCGTCGCGGGAGCCAGACAGACCTGCGGGCCGCGCGATGCGATGTCGCGCGGCCCGCGCCGGCTGCGCCGCCGAAACCCGTCGTCACCCGCAATGAGCGGAAAGGCGCGTCAGTGCTGCGTGACGCTCAATCCGGTGACGTACGCTTCGGTGTTGTGTCCGAAGCGGATCCCGTAGATCCCGTCCGTGGACGGGAGCTTGCCCTCGCCCAACACGGCCGACTTGTCGTAGCTCGCGACCACGGTGCCGTTGATCGCGCACTCGACCTTGTCCCCCCTCACGGACAGCGCGATCTCCTGCGTGACCGGCTGGCCGGGGCCGGCGGCCCTGTTCACGGCCGGGTGCTCCTCGCCCCGCCGGCCGTTCAACTGGAACGGCTCCGGGCCGAACCCTCGCACGATGAAGCGGCCGTTGCCGTACGCCGCGCAGTAGAGGTACTTCTGCTGATCCGTCCCCATGTCGGTGCCCGCGATGAACACGCCGTAGGGGTGCGGGTGGTCGTTCAGCGCCATGTACGCGGGCTCGCGGAACGTCGCTTTCACCGTGTAGTTGCCCGACGCCCTGTTTTCCGGATGCCAGTACGCCACCGCAGGTCCGGTCCTCACGTGCAGCGCGTCGCCTTCCCTGGCGAGGCGGGCGCTCTCGAGGGTGGCGCCGCGCTGCGCCTCTCGCGCGTCGATCTTCCCCTGCCAGCCTTCGACGAAGATGCCGCCGCCGGCGACGGTAAGCGTCTCGTCCTGGGCGCGAGCCGCGTCCGCCGGGACGAGCAGCGCGATGGCGGCGGCCGATGCGGCGATGTAGAGGCGGCGCATGGTGCTCCCCTCCGTGATGCGGGTTCGGGTGTGAACGGTGCGGTTCCGAACGATAGCGCGGCCGCCGCGGTTTGGCCATGGGCGCCGGCGCGTCCCTCCGCCGTGGTCCTCTCTTCACTTGCGCGGCGGCGTGGCGCGTCCGATCCTGTCGCGCCGGTCAGGGGGAACGGAGTGCAGCCGCTCCGGGATGCCGCCGGTCGCGGCGCAGCGCAAGACTCGGTGGAGTACGGAATCGGAGTCCATGCTCGATCCGAACGCTCTCGAGCGGCACCTGACGACGGACCTCCGGGATGACACGCCGGACCCGCCGAAGGGACTGCCGCTCCACACCCGGATCCTGATCGGGTTGGTGGTCGGGGCCGTCCTGGGCATCGGCGCCAACCTCGTCCTGGGGCCGGATCACCCCGGCCTGGTCGCAGTCGTCGAGCACGTGACCGAGCCCATCGGGCAGCTCTTTCTGCGGCTGCTCCTCATGGTGGTCATCCCTCTCGTCTTCTCGTCCCTGGTGGTGGGCGTGGCGGGGATCGGGGACGTGCGGCAGCTCGGCCGGGTAGGGCTCAAGACCTTCGCGTTCACGCTCATCGTCTCGGCGGTCTCGGTGGGGATCGGCCTCGCGGTGGTGAACACCATCCGCCCCGGCGACCGCCTCAACCCCGCGGCCGCCGCCGCCATCGAGGCACGCTACGGCCGGGCCGCCGCGGAGGAAATCGAGGCGGCCGTCGAGCCGCCGGACCTGACGCCGCTGGCGCAGGTCGTGGAGACGCTGATCCCGACGAACCCGATCGCGGCGGTGGCCGGCCCCACGCCGAACCTGCTCCACCTGATGTTCTTCGGGCTGGCGCTGGGGCTCGCGGCCACGCTGGTCAGCGCGCAGGTCGTGGCGCCGTTCCTCTCCTTCCTCGAGGCACTCTACGCCATCTCCGCCCGGATCATCGACCTCATCATGAAGCTGCTGGCGCCGTGGGCCGTCGCGTGTCTGCTGTTCACCAGCACGGCGGGCTTCGGCCTCGAGCTGCTGGGCGCGCTGGCGTGGTACATCGGCACCGTGCTCCTCGGGCTGGGCCTCCAGATGTTCGGCGTGTACCCGCTCATCCTCCGCTTCCTCGTGAGGATCAGCCCGTTCGAGTTCTTCCGCCGCATCAAGACCGTCATCCTGACGGCGTTCTCGACCTCGTCCTCCAACGCGACGCTGCCGACGGCGCTGCGGGTCGCCGAGGAGAACCTGCGCGTGCCACGGGAGATCAACTCCTTCGTGCTCACCGTGGGCGCCACGGCGAACCAGAACGGGACGG
Organism: bacterium; assembly: GCA_003242735.1. Lineage (NCBI taxonomy): Bacteria > bacterium. The sequence continues at coordinate 14,117 of QGVH01000006.1, forward strand.
CGCTCTATGAGGGCGTCACCGTCTTGTTCCTGGCGCAGCTGGCGGGCGTGGACCTCTCGCTGGGCGCCCAGGTCGGCATTGCGTACCTGGCGATCCTGGGCGGGATCGGGACCGCCGGCGTCCCCTCCGGCTCGATCCCGTTCATCATCCTGATCCTCTCCTCGATCGGCGTGAACCCGGCGTTGATCGGGATCATCCTGGGGATCGACCGCTTCCTGGACATGTGCCGGACCACGCTGAACGTGACCGGCGACATCACCGCGGCGGTCTACGTCGCGCGGTCGGAGCGCTTCCCGCTGCTGGACGAGGCGCCCGCGCCGCGGCGCGATGCGGCGGTGGTGTTGGCGGCCCCGTCAGCCGCAGACGGCGCTGCCGAGGCCGCCTCGCCGGCCGGCGAGGTCTCGCCGTGAGGCTCGGACGCCGGCGCGCCGCGCTCACGCGCGGAGCAGCGAAGCGGCGGCGAGGAAGCCGGCAGCGACCGCGATGAGCACGACCAGGAGCAGCCGCGTGCGTCGCAGCGGCCGCCGCACATGGATCAACGGACTCTGCGCCAGCGTGGGAGCGATCCGGGCGACGCTGGACGTCGCCATGACGGCCGCCTGGAGAGGCGTCGGGCGCGAGATGGTGTTGGGGCGTCGACGTGTGGGCATGTGTTCGGGTACCGCTCGGCTACGCGCGGGGAGAGGAAGGGAAGCGCGAGGTGGTGGAGGATGAACGCGAGCGGCACGACCGCGCCGCGACCCCGGCACGGTCGTGCACGTGACGAGAAACTAACGGCGCGGCGGCGCGCGGACAAGCCGGCGCCCCGCGCCGTCGCGATCCGACGGCCGGAGGCAGGCCGTGGCCACGCTCCGGCCCGTGCGGGCATGGCTCGCCGCCGACCCGCGCGGCAACGCCTCCGGTACAGTTCATGAAGCTCCGCCTTGCCGGGGCGTGGGCTCCGCGCGGGCGCGGGCGGGCGGCAGCACGGTGGCGGCGCAGCCGGCCCCGGCGCGACTCGGGGTTTGCGACGGCCGCGCGCGTTTGGCGGCCGTACCCCGGCACACCGGCAGCACACCCGAGCCGGGGACGCAGACATTGCTGGCCGGGCCCCGGTTTCCCGCGGAGGAACAGCATGCGGCGGCGGACCTGGATCGGGCTCATCGGCTGGCTGGCGCTCTGCTACGCCGTGGCGGCGTTCGGCTCGCGGTTCGAGGCGGGGGCGTGGTACGACCAGCTCACCAAGCCCGCGCTCACGCCGCCCGGCTGGGTGTTCGGCGTCGTCTGGTCCGTGCTGTACGGCCTCATGGCGATCGCGGCGTGGCTCGTCTGGAAACGCCGCGGGTTCGCCGGCGCCCCCTGGGCGCTCGGCGCGTTCCTCGTCCAGCTCGCCCTCAACGCCGCCTGGTCCTGGCTCTTCTTCGGCAGCCACCGCATCGGCCTCGCCCTGCTGGAGATCCTGGCGCTCTGGAGCGCCATCGCGATCACCATGCTGCTCTTCTGGCGTCACCGTGGCCTCGCCGCGTTGCTGCTCGTCCCCTACCTGCTCTGGGTGACGTTCGCGACCGGCCTGAACTTCGAGTTCTGGCGCCTCAACGCAGCGTGACGGGGAATCGGCAGCGACGGCTCGCTGCACCGACGGCACGCGCCGGACACACCGCGCCGCACCCTCGCCCCGGGCTTCCCACGGGCGCGGAACCCGCCTAGGTTTGGGGATCCAGCGGATCCAATCGGCGATCACCCGAACGCGAGGGGCAGCCATGTCTCGGGGACCGATCCTGACCCGCGCGGCGATCACGGCCGCCGCGGCGATCGTGAGCGCGTGCGGCGCCGCGCCGCAGGACGATCCGGCCGACGACGAGCCGGGGACCGGGGCCGAGGGAAAGATCGCCATCGCGATCCACGGCGGCGCGGGCACGATCCGTCGAGGTGACCTGACGCCCGAGCTCGAGGCCGAGTACCGCGCTGCGCTCGAGCAGGCGCTGCGCGCGGGGTACGCCGTGCTCGAGGCGGGCGGCTCGAGTCTCGACGCGGTCGTCGCCGCGATCGTGGTCATGGAGGATTCGCCGCTGTTCAACGCCGGCAAGGGCGCGGTGTTCACGAACGCGGGGACCAACGAGCTGGACGCGGCGATCATGGACGGCAGCAACCTCGCCGCCGGCGCGGTGGCGGGCGTCAAGCGCGTGAAGAACCCCATCAAGCTCGCTCGCGCGGTGATGGAGAAGTCGCCGCACGTGCTGCTGATCGGCGAGGGCGCGGAGGCGTTCGCCGCGGAGCAGGGCATCGAGATGGTCGACCCGTCCTACTTCTTCACCGAGCGCCGCTGGGAGCAGCTCCAGCGCGCGAAGGCGCAGGAGGGGGGCACGAACGCGGCGGCGACGGGGCCGCGACGCGCGGAGCTCGGGCCGGACGACCTCGAGTTGGGCACGGTCGGCGCCGTCGCGCTGGACCGCGCGGGCAACCTGGCCGCCGGCACCTCGACGGGGGGGATGACCAACAAACGCTGGGGCCGGGTCGGCGACGTGCCGATCATCGGCGCGGGCACGTACGCGGACAACGAGACCTGCGCCGTCTCCGCGACGGGCCACGGCGAGTACTTCATCCGCAACGTCGTCGCCCACGACATCTGCTCGATCGTGCGCTACACGGGCGCTCCGCTCGCGGAGGCGGCCGAGCGGGTGGTGATGCAGAAGCTGGTGGAGCGCGGGGGCGAGGGCGGTGTGATCGCGATCGACCGGGCGGGCAATATCGTCATGACCTTCAACAGCGAAGGGATGTACCGCGGCGCGATCGACACGCAGGGCAACATGACCATCGCGATCTACAGAGATTGACAGGCGTGCCATGGTGCAGGAGGCCGGCCCGTCGCCTCGCGCCGTCGCCGAGTGGCTCGAGCAGCAACGCGCAAGGGCACCAGCAGAACACCGACACGAAACGGGCCCGGGCGCTCGGAGCGCCCGGGCCCTCCTGTTTGCGGACTGATCGCGAGCTCACATCTCGTGGTGGGAGGCCGCATCGTGGGATCCCGTATCGCCCTCGGTCTCTCCCTCGCCCGGCACGCAGCTCACGTTCGGGTTCCAGTCCGCGAACGTTCCGTTCGGGTTGTCCACGGTCCAGACGCGCAGCGTCCAGACGCCGAGCTCTTCGTTCGCCGTCATCGGCTGGCCCAGGAAGGTGGGCGGCTCGGGCGCCGTCCAGTCCGCGCGCGGCAGCGCGTACGCGAAGCCGACGAGGCGGAACGAGCCGTCCGCCTGTGGCTCGTACAGCAGCACCTCGGGTTGGAGCGCGTCGAGCTGGCCGCCGTCGCCGATCAGCTCGGGGTTCGCGAAGTGGAAACCCTGGCCGCCCTCGGCAGACGCCACGCACTCCGTGAGCTGCTGCGTGTAGCCCGCGGCCTCGGCTTGCGCCCGGTCCGAGAACGACGCGACCGCCTCACGCGCGGCATTGATCCGCGACTCGATCTCTGCCGTCAGGATGGACATCGGCTCCTCGACCGGCTGCTCCGCGAGCTGTTCATCCGCCGGCGGCTGTTCCGCAAACTGGTCGTCTGCGGACTGCGCGCCGCATGCTGCGACCGCGCCCGCGAGAATGACAATGAGTCCACGGGTCTTGCGCGAAGTGGGCATGGGATCCTCCTCCGGATCGGGTTGGCGTGCGGCGTCCTTCGCCGCCCGCGTGAAGCCAGGGTCCGTACTGCTGGGATACGCGCCCAGGCCGGTTCGGCCGCCCGACGAACGGCGCTGCCTGCGACTTGTGTCGGAGTGTGGGAGGGGAGACGCAAGTCTCATTCCGCCGGTGGGACGGCGCTGGCGGCGATGCAGCGCGCGGGTGGCAGGCGTAACCTCCGGCGTCGTCGAGGAATCGCGGAGGACGAGCGCGCTTGCGTCAGCCGACGAGTTTGCGGATCACCTGCTCGAGGGATGCACGGTCTGGCACACTGCCCTGGGCGACGCGGGGGGATCCGCCGCCGCGGCCACCGACCTCGGCCAGCGCCGCCCTGAGCGCGGCGCCGGCGTTGATCCCGGAGTCTTCGGAGGCGGCGAGCAGCAGCGCGGGCGGCTCGTCCACCGCAGCGACGAGCACGGCCTTCGGGAGTGCGATGAACGCGTTCGCGAGGGCGCGGAGCTCATCGAGGCCGCCAGCGGGGTGCCGCTCGACCGCTCGCCGCACGCCGTCCTCGGCCGGCTCCGTCCGCTCGTAGAGCGCGCGTGCGCGGAAGCCGGCCAGCTCCTCCTCGGCGCGGCGCAGGGCTGCGCGCAACGCTCGCTCCCGCTCGCGCAGCCCGGTGACGAGGGCGGGCACCTCCTCGGGCCGCGCGGAGAAGTCGAGGGCGAGCCGGGTGAGCAGCGCATGGTCCTCGCGGGCGCGGCGCAACGCGCGCCCGCCGCACACGAAGGCGACGCGGGCGTTGCCACGCACGCGTTCGACGCCGCGGATCAGCACCGGCCCGATCTCGGCCGTGCCGCGCACGTGGGTGCCGCCGCAAGCGCTGCGGTCCACGCCGTCGATGGACACGATGCGTAGCGGCCCTTCGCGGTCGGGCCTCTTGCGCAGCCCGGCCGCCTCCGCCGCGTGCTCGTAGCTCACGGCCACCGCGCGGTCCTCCCACACCAGCGCGTTGGCGCGCGCCTCCGCCGCTTCGATCTGCCCCGCCGCGAGCGTGGCCGTCGCGAGGTCGATCGTGGACGACTCGGCGCCGAAATGCACGCTCACGGTCTCGAAGCCGTACAGCTCCGCGAACACGGCGGAGAGCAGGTGCTGCCCGGTGTGCTGCTGCATGTGGTCGAAGCGCCGCTCCCAATCGATGCGGCCCTCCACCCGCGCGCCAGGGGCCAGCGCCACCGGTTCCGCCAGCACGTGCGCGATCCGGTCGCCCTCGTCCACCACGTCCACCACGCGCACGCCGGCCAGCTCGCCCGTGTCGTGCGGCTGCCCGCCGGAGGTGGGGTAGAACGCGGTGCGATCCAGGTAGACGCGCCGTCCGTCTGCGGACACCTCCGCCACGTGCGCGTCGAACGCGCGGAGGTAGGCGTCGTCGTAGTAGAGTCTCCGGGTCATGACGGGCGGGAATATATCGCGCGCGGGCTCCGTTTTCACGCGCCCCCTGTCTCGGCTTGCGTGGGGCGACTGAGTTCGCTGACAGGGCCCGGGCGAGGGCGAGGAGCCTTGCCCCCGCCGCCCGGCCACCGCAATGTGCCCGCGTCGGGGACCACCCGGGAACACCCTGCACCGCACAGCCACACGCGAGAGACTGCCATGGGCCGTTCGCTGATCCTCCGCCTCGGTGTGCTGCTCGCCCTCGCCCCCGCCCACGCCCAGGCCCAGGTCCAGGTCCAGGGAGGGGTAGGAGCGGAGGGGCAGTCCACCGTGCCGCCGCTGGCGGCGCTCGTCGCCGCGCCTGCGAGCGAGCTGCGGGACGTCGTCGAACGCTACGCCGCGGACCGGGCGGTGCTGCTCCGGCGCTACGACGCCCCGTACTCGCCCGAACGGCAGCGCCGGATGCGCGAGTTCTACCAGGCCTGGCAGGCACGGCTGCGGGAGCTGGACTTCGACCGTCTCGGCGTCGAGGGGCGCATTGATTACATCTTGCTCGAGCACGAGCTGCGGTATCAGCTCGCGCTGCTCGACCGCGAAGAGCGGGTCTTCGCCGAGACCGAGTCGCTCCTGCCGTTCGCGCGCACGATCCTCTCGCTCCACGACGCACGGCGCCGCCACGAGACGATCGACCCGCGCGCCGCCGCGGACACGCTCGCCGGTCTGCTCCGCGCCATCGACGGAGCGCGCGAGGCTGCGGCGGCTGTTCAGCGTGGAACCACGAGCGGCACGCGTACCGTCGCGTCGAGCGATGGGGCCGCGAAGGCCGCGGACGAGGAACGCCTGCGCGGCTACCGGTCGCGCGTGGTCGCCTACCGCGCCGCGGTCATCGTGGACAGCCTCCGCCAGGTGCTCCGCCGCTGGAACGGGTTCCATGCCGGCTACGACCCGCTCTTCACCTGGTGGACCGCCGACCCCTACAGGCGCGTGGACTCGGCGCTCGTCGCCTACGGCCGCTACATCCGCCGCGAGCTCGCCGGCATCCGCGAGGGCGAGCCCGACCCCATCATCGGCGATCCCATCGGCGCGGCGGGCATGGCCGCGGACCTCGCCCACGAGATGATCGCCTACTCGCCCCAGGAGCTGATCGCCATCGCCGAGCGGGAGCTGGCGTGGTGTGAGGCCGAGATGCGCAAGGCCGCGCGCGAGATGGGCTTCGGCGACGACTGGAAGGCCGCGCTCGAGAAGGTGAAGACGCTGCACGTCGCCCCCGGTCAACAGCCGGCCCTGGTCCGCGACCTCGCCTACGAGGCGATCGCCTTCGTCGAGGAGCGCGACCTCGTCACCATCCCACCCCTCGCCAAGGAGGTGTGGCGCATGGAGATGATGTCGCCGGAGCGCCAGCGCGTCGCTCCGTTTTTCCTCGGGGGCGAGGTGATCCAGGTCTCGTTCCCGACGGACGGGATGACCCACGAGGAGAAGCTCATGAGCATGCGCGGGAACAACATCCACTTCTCCCGGGCCACCGTCCACCACGAGCTGATCCCCGGACATCACCTCCAGGGCTTCATGACCAGCCGCTACAACACCCACCGGCGGGTCTTCGCTACTCCGTTCTGGACCGAGGGCTGGGCGCTGTACTGGGAGCTGCTGCTGTGGGACCTGGGATTCCCCTCCACCCCCGAGGACCGCATCGGCATGCTCTTCTGGCGCGCCCACCGCGCGGCGCGGATCATGTTCTCCCTCGGCGTGCACCTCGGCACGATGACGCCGGAGGAGGCGATCGAGCTGCTGGTCGAGCGAGTCGGCCACGAGCGCGCAAACGCCGAGGCAGAGGTCCGCCGCTCCTTCATCGGTACCTATCCGCCGCTGTACCAGGCCGCCTACATGATCGGCGGCCTCCAGATCCGCGCGCTGTACAAGGAGCTGGTCGAGACCGGCCGCATGACCGCCCGCGCGTTCCATGACGCCATCCTCCAAGGCGGCCGTATGCCGATCGAGATGGTGCGTGCGCGGCTGATGGGCGAGCTGCTGCCGCGCGATTACACGGCGCGCTGGCGGTTCGCGGGCGACCCGTAGCCGCGTCCTGCGCCCTCACCCCGCGCCCCCGCTCCCGGCCCGGGGCGGGGGCGTTCCTGCCTCGAGCCCGCCGCAGAACCAACCGTCGCACTCCGGGGTTCTTCTAGCGTATTCCATGGACCGGATGATCCAGGGGAGTCGAGACGCCATGCAGTGTGAGGTCTCGAGGACCACGGGCGCTGACGCGCGGCGGGGCCGTCCGCGCGGCGTCGGGCGCTGTGGCCGGCGCGGGCCATGAGGCCGGCCGCTTCTCCGTCTTCACCCGATGCGGTCCCGCCGGTCCAGATCAGCCGGCGGGACCGGGTGCTGGCGCTCGCCGGCGTGCTGGCGGCGCTGCTGCTCTCGGGCCTCGACCAGACGATCGTGGCGACGGCCGGGCCGGCGATCCAGCGTTCGCTGGAGATCCCGGCGGCGCTGTACCCGTGGCTGACGACCGCGTACCTGATCGCGATGACGGTCTTCCTGCCGATCTGGGGGAAGCTGTCGGATCTCTACGGCCGCAAGCCGGCGCTGGTCGCGGGCGTGGCGCTGTTCCTCACGGGCTCGCTGTTCGCGGGCCTCGCGCCCGGGACGGTGATGCTCCTGATCGCGCGGGCCGTGCAGGGGCTGGGCGCGGCGTCGCTGTTCACGAGCACGCTGGCCGTGATCGCCGACCTGTTCCCGCCCGCCGAACGCGGCAAGTACATGGGCCTGATCGGCGGGGTGATGGGCCTGGCGAGCGTGATCGGCCCCCTGGCGGGCGGCGTGATCACGGACACGCTGGGCTGGCACTGGGTCTTCTTCATCAACCTCCCGATCGGCGCCGTGGCGCTGTGGTTCATCGTCACCCGCATGCCGCGATTGGGCGTGCCGCGGCGGGAGGCGCGGGTGGATGTGGCCGGCGCGCTCTGGCTGCTGGCGGCGGTGGTTCCGCTGCTGGTGGCGCTCTCGCTCGCGGGCGAGACCATGGGGCCGCGGGGTGGGAGCGGGGCTGGATCCGCGCTGCTGCCTTTGTTGGGCGCGGGCGTGATCGGCCTCGGCGCGTTCGTCTGGACGGAGCGCAGGGCGCCGGACCCGATCCTGGACTTCGCCCTGCTGAGGCGCCGGGAAGTGGGCGTGCCGATGGCGACGATGTTCGTGCTGGGCGGGGTGTTCCTCATCAGCATGGTCTTCCTGCCGCTCTACCTCATCAACGTGCAGGGCGTGTCGGCCACGAGCGCCGGCCTGACGATGCTGCCGTTGACGCTGGGCATCGTGAGCGGGAGCGTGGGCAGCGGCCAGCTCGCGAGCCGCGTGGGCCACGCGCGAAGCATCCTCCTCACCAGCCTGCTCGTGCAGATGCTGGCGTTCGCGCTGCTCGGTTTCCTCTTGCGGCCGGACACCTCACGGGCCGCGGTGAGCGCGATGATGGTGCTGGTCGGCCTCGGCATGGGGCCCGCGCTGCCGCTGTACACGCTGATCGTGCAGAACGCGGCGGGGCACGAGAACCTGGGGGTGGTGACGGCGGGCGCCACGTTCGCGCGCATGCTCGGGCAGGTCGTCGGCGTCACGGTGTTCGGCGCGGTGTTCGCCGCGCTGCTCGGAACGCCGCTGACGGCGAGCCCGGAAGGGGCGGCGATCGCGCTGAACGGCGGCCCTCCGGCCGATCCGGAGTACGCCCGCTCGCTCACGGCCGCCGTGGCCGCGCTCTACCGGGCGGGTATCGGCGTCGTGCTGGTGGGCTTCCTGCTCACCCTGCGGGTTCCCGAGCAGGAGCTGGGCGGGAGCGCGGGGCCGGCGCCGCACTGAGCCCTCGCCTCGCCCGGCCGCGTGGACACCCTCCCGCGCCGCGCCGGCTCGGCGGCCGGGGGACGCCACAACGTTTTGGCCCGGCTGCGTGTCAGATGAGATGCGAGGCGGCCGGCTGCTCCGACGGGCTCACGGAGCCGCTGGGCGGTTCTCGCGCACGTGTGCAGGCGTCCCGGCCGGGCTCCCCACCTGCGCTCCTCCCGATCGCGCGTTCGAGTCCGTGCCGGGCGCCTGTTCGCGTGCCCCGGCCGTTCCGCGAGGGCGGCGCCCCGACGAGGGGGTTGCGCCGCGCGGCGTGGTGTTCCATTCATAGCGCCCCGCGCACGATGAGGCGGCGTGCGCACTCACAGCCATCCGTCCAGGGCAATGCGTGCAGTCAGGCTGACGATCCTCGTCTCGTTCGTCCTGTGCGTCGCGGCGCCGGGCCGGGCGCAGTCCCTGCGCGGCTCGACGGCTTCGCTCGACCGCCAGTACCAGCAGGCGCTGCGGCACGGTTACACGTTCCTCCGCCGGCCCGCGGACGTGCAGCGGTTCGTCGAGCTAGGGCTGCTCGTGCCCATTCGGCCCGGCCCCGCATACGACCTCGCCCAGGTCTCCTTCCCCTACGCGAGGCCGGAGGTGAAGCTCTTCCTCGAGCGACTCGGCACGCAGTTCAAGGCGGCGTGCGGCGAGAAGCTGGTGGTGACGAGCCTGGTCCGGCCGATCACGCGGCAGCCGCCCAACGCCGCGGAACGGTCGGTCCATCCCACCGGGATGGCCGTGGACCTGCGGCGGAGCAGCAAGGCGTCGTGCCGGCAATGGCTGGAGCGCGTGCTGCTCCAGCTCGAGGCGCGCGGCGTCCTGGAAGCCACGCGCGAGAGCCGGCCGCCGCACTACCACGTGGCCCTGTTCCCCCGGTCGTACGTGCAGTACGTCGCGGCCATGACCGGGCAGAGCGCGGAGCGGTTGCTGGCGTCCGTCACTCCGCAGCGCCCGGCCCGCGCCGCGCGCACCGTGATGGTCGTAGCGAACCCGGGCAAGGCGGCGGACGTCGAGGTCGCGATGGCGGACGATGCCGCTGCGCCGGGCGGGCCGAACGCCGAGGCGACGGGGTCGGTGGTGATCTATCGGGTGCAGAAGGGGGACAGCCTGTGGTCCATCGCGCGCAGGTACGGCACGACCGTGGCGCGCATCAAGGAGGAGAACGGGCTGACGTCCTCCAAGCTCATGCCGAGGCAGGTCCTGCGCATTCCGGTGGGTGGCTGAGGCCGGCGGGAACGGGCGGGGCGCGGCGCGTACCGCGCGACGCCCGAGGACGCGGTCCGCCCAGAGCGTGTCCAGCACCCCGTCCTCGCTGCGCGTGCGGCGGCCCTGCCACGCCTCGCGGACGAGCAGCTTGCGGCCCTGCCGTGAAGCGGGCAGGCCCGTTGCGACCACGCCGAATCCGATCGCGCCGGCGATCCCGAACTCGCCGACGACGCCCCGAGACCTCGCGCCCCCGGTCACGTCCCATGGCCCCCTCCTCTCGACCCGATCGGCCCCTGGACCCATGCGCGCGTGATCGTCGTAGACGACGAAAACGGCAGCGGCTGCGGCGCTCCGGGGGCGGCGGGCCGCGAGCCGGGCGGTGGGAGGACTGGCGGGACCGCGCGGCGCAGGACAGTTTCCTCCGGGGAACGGCAGGGCCCCGCACCCGGGGCCCCCCGGCCCGTGACTCCGCCGGAGGTGAGGCGAATGAGGTACCGCGTCCTGTACATTTTCCTGCCACTCATCGCGCTCGCGCTCGGCGTCGCCTGGGTCTTCGGCCAGCGGGCGCTGGACCCGGAGCGCAGGCCGGTCCGGGTCGCAGGGGAAGCCGCCGCGCCCGCCGCGGGCGAGGGGTCGAGGCCGGCTGCCGAGGCGACGACGTCGCCCGCCGCGCCACCGGCGACCGAGGATCCACGGGACCTCGAGATCTTCGCGGAGAAGCTGGCGTACGCCCGGGCCGAGCGGCTGGACACGCTGCCGATCGGCGAGATCATCGTGCGCCTGGGCGTGACGTTCGTCGGCACCCCGTACAAGCCCGGCACGCTGGAGGTCCCCGGCCCCGAGCGGCTGGTCATCAACCTGCGCGAGCTGGACTGCGTGACGTTCGTCGAGAACGTGCTGGCGCTGTCCCGCCTGGTCCGCGCCGGGGAGACGGACTTCGACGCGTTCCGCGCCGAGCTCACGCGCATGCGCTACCGCGACGGCGTGATCGACGGCTACCCCAGCCGGCTCCACTACTTCAGCGAGTGGATCGCGGACAACGAGCGCAAGGGGCTGGTGCGGGACATCACGCGGGAGCTGGGCGGGGTCCTGGACCCGGAGCCGATCCGGTTCATGAGCACGCACGTGGAGGCCTACCGGCAGCTCTCGGATCCGGCGAACCTCGAGGCGATCCGCCGCATCGAGGAAGAGTTGAGCGAGCGCCCGCGCTACTACATCCCGGAGGACCGCATCGCGGAGGTCGCGCCCCTCATCCGCAACGGCGACATCATCGCTGCGACCAGCACGCTCGAAGGGCTGGACATCGCCCATACCGGCGTGGCGCTGTGGAAGGACGGCGAGCTGTACCTGCTGCACGCGCCGCTGGTCGGCCGGGCGGTGGAGATCAGCGCGGTGCCCTTGGCCGAGCGGATCAAGGGGCTCGAGAAGCAGGACGGCATCATGGTGGCGCGCCCGCTGTAGCGCGGGCGCGCTCGCTCCCGTGCCCCTGCCGGAGCACGAGCGTGCTGGCGCGCCGCGGCCGGCGAGGCGAAGGCGGGCGCGGTCAGGGGGCGCGTGGCGAAGCGGCGCGCCGCCACCGGCGTCCGGGCGGCGAGGCCCACCTCCCTCCCCGGAACTTCCACCCCGCTCGCCCGCTACATCACCCGTGCGTCATGTCCACGGCGGCGGCTCTCCTGCAGGCGGGGCAAAAGAGCAGCAGGCGGCGCCGCACGTAGGGCACGTCGCGTCGGGGCTGCACCTCCTCGCGGATCAGGTCGCCACCGCACACCGGGCAGCGCAGCGGCTCCCCCTTGCGGGCCGCCTCCGCCATGGCCCGCCGCTGGGCGGGGCTGTAGCCCGCGTTCACGTGCTGGCGCCGCGCCGCCCGGCCGCCGCCAGGGCGTCCGGACTCAACGAAAACGTGGCTTCGAGCATCATCCATATAATGTGTGGACAGGGCCGCGGCGCCATGCCGTGGCCGTTCAGGAGCATGACCGACGACCGGGGACGGCGGGAGACCGCCGACACGCAGAAGAGATCCTCGCCCATGCATTCGCTGTTCCGCGGCGGTACGGTCGCCGCAGTCGCGCTCGGCATCGTGATCGCGCCGGTCGCCGGCGCGGCTCAGCAACCCGTCCGGTCCGTGACGCTGGAGGAGGCGATCCGCCTGGCCCTGGAGCGGGACCCGGCGGCGGTGGCCGCGGAGGAGGCCGTCGCGACGGCGCGGGCCAACCACCTGGAGGCGCGGGGCGCGCTGCTCCCCAGCGTGAACCTGAGCAGCAGCTACTCGAACTCGAGCAACCAGCGCTTCGACCAGGCGACCGGCCAGCTCGTCTCCGAGAGCTACGCCGCGCAGGCGCAGGCCAGCTACGAATTGTTCGGCGGCGGCCGCCGGCTGGCGCAGCTCCGGCGCACCAGCGCCGGGCTGGCCGCAGCGGACGCCGCCTACCGGGCCCAGCGTTTCCAGACCATCCTGGCCACGACGGAGGCGTACTACAACGCGGTCGCGGCGGCGGAGCTCGTGCGGGCCGCCGCACAGCGGCTGGAGCGGGCGCGGCAGCAGCTCGCGTTCGCCCAGACGCGCCTCGAGGTCGGCACGGCGACGCGGTCGGACGTGCTCCGCGCGGAGCTGGAGGTGGGGCGCGCCGAGCTGGCGTTGGTGGAGGCGGAAGCCGGGGAAAGGAACGCGCGGCTGCGGCTCGGCCGGCAGATCGGCGTCCAGGGCGAGGTCGAGCCGGCGGTGGTGACGTTGCCGGAGGCGGCGCCGCCGCGCCCGCCGCTCGAGGAGCTCGTGGCGGAAGCCGTGAGCCGGTCGCCCAGCGTCCTCGCGGCCCAGGCGGACCGGCAGGAGGCCCGGGCTGCCCGGCTGGCCGCCTACACGTCGTACATCCCGTCGGTGCGCGCCACGGGGGGCTACGACTGGTTCGCGTACCAGTTCCCTCCCAACGAGCGGAGCTGGAGCCTCAGGATCACGGCCTCCGTACCGCTGTTCAACGGTTTCCAGCGTGAAGCGGCGGTCGCCCGGGCCGCAGCGTCGGAGCGCATAGCGGAGGCGCGGGCGCGGGACGCGGAGCTGGCGGCGCGGGTGGCCGTGGAGGCCGCGGCGCGGCAGATCGATGCGGCGGAGCGCCGGGTCGAGATCGCGCGACGGGGCATCGAGCTGGCGCGCGAGGACCTGCGGGTCCAGGAGGAGCGCTACCAGATCGGCAACGCCACGATCCTGGATCTCCAGGCATCGCAGGTCGCGCTGGCCGAGGCGGAGATCGAGTGGGTGAACGCACGGCAGGAACTGGGCATCTCGGTGGCGCGGCTGGAGGCGGTGCTCGGCCGCAGGCTCGAACCGTAGATCGACACGACCCCGCGGCGGCCGGGAGCCGGCGCGGTGTGGAAGCGCAGATGAGACGAGCAATCAGCCACACGGTACGACATCATCGTGCCGCAACGCGGCGTGCGCGTGCGCTCGCCGGCGCGGCACTCGCGGTTTCCTTCGCCGCCGCCTGCGGCAACGGAAGTGGGGCACCCCAGGGCGGGCCGGGCGGCGGGCCGGGCGGGATGAGGGTCGCTGCGGTCGAGACGGGCCCCGTGGTGCGCGGCACCATCCGCCGCGAGGTCACCGTCTCGGGCGTGGTCGAGCCGATCCGCACCGTCGGCGTCAACGCACAGATCGGCGGCGCGGTGCTGTCCGTGAACGTCGAGGAGGGCAGCGAGGTGCAGCCGGGCATGGTCCTCGCCCGGCTGGACGATCGCGAGATCGCCGCCCAGGTCGCGAGCGCGGAGGCGAACTTCCGCGTCGCCGAGGCCAACTTCCAGCGCGCCGAGCGGCTGCGCGAGCGGCAGGTCATCACGTCGGCGGAGTACGACAGGGACCGCGCCGCCTACGAGGCCGCCCAGGCGCAGCTCGAGCAGCTCCGGACGCGCCTCGAGTACGCGACCGTGCGCGCGCCCGTGGCTGGCGTCGTGACCAAGAAGCTGGTCGAGGCGGGCGACATCGTCGCGCCGCAGACGCGGCTGTTCGAGATCGCGGAAGTCTCGACGATGGTCGTGCGTGTACGCGTCTCGGAGTTGGATGTGGTGCACCTGAAGGTGGGCGACGCCGCCACCGTCACGCTCGACGCGTTCCCCGGCCGCCCGCTGCACGGCCGCATCCGTCGCATCTTCCCCGCGGCCGACCCGACCACCCGCCTCGTTCCGGTGGAGGTCGCGATCGAAGGCGCTGACGCATCCATCGCCCGACCCGGCTTCCTCGCGCGCGTGACGCTGACGCTCGAGGAGCGGCAGGGCGTGACGCTCGTGCCGGCCACTGCGATCGTCGGCAGCGCCGGCTCCGAGGCGGTCTTCATGGTGGAGGACGGCAAGGCGGTCCGTCGCAGCATTCGCGTCGGCCTCATCTCCGAAGGCCGCGTCGAGGTGCTGTCGGGGCTCGAGCCCGGCGACACCGTCGTCGTCGCGGGCGGCAACGTGCTGCGTGAAGGTGTGACCGTCCGGGTCGTGAACCGCGCCGCCGTGGGCGGCGACACCCCAGGGCGGCCCGTCGGCGCGGATGTGACGTCCGGCGCGGGCACGGCCACCCAACCGGACGAGGCGGCGAGCACCACCACGCCCGGTGAGGAGAGGAGGGCACCCGGATCATGAGCCAGAACGCGTCCGGCCGGCACTACTCCAACATCTCGAGCTTCTCGATCCGCCGACCCATCGGCACCATCATGCTGACCTCGGTGGTGCTGGTGCTCGGCGGCTTCTTCCTGTCCGGACTGCCGCTGGACCTGCTGCCCAGCATCGTCTACCCGCAGCTCCGGGTGAGCGTCACCAACGCGGGCGTCGAGCCGGAGGTGCTCGAAGAAACCATCGCCAAGCCGCTCGAGGCCGCGCTCGCCGTCACCGAGAACCTGGCCCGCATCGAGACCGAGATCCAGGAAGGCCGCGTCGGCATCAACCTGCACTTCAACTACGGGACGGACATCGACTTCGCCCTGCAGGATGCCGCGAAGAACCTCGAACGCGCGCGCGGCCGGTTGCCCGAAGAGGCGGATCCGCCGACGATCTTCAAGTTCGACCCGCAGCAGCAGCCCGTCTTCGAGGTCGCGTTCTCCTCGCCCACCCGCGACCTGATCTCGCTGCGGGACTGGGTCGAGAACCGGCTACGGCCGCAGCTCCTGACCATCGAGGGTGTCGCCTCCGTGGACGTGGCCGGCGGCCTCATCCGCGAGATCCAGGTTGTGTTGGACCCCGAGCGGCTGCGGTCCTACGGCCTGTCCGTGTCCCAGGTCATCGACGCGCTCCGCGCCGCGAACCAGGACGTGGCCGCCGGTCGCCTCACCTCCGAGAACCTCGAGCTGGTGGGCAAGACGGCGGGCAAGTTCCGCAGCGTGGACGACATCCGCGCGGTCCTGCTCAACCTCCCGGGGGGTGGTCGTATCCCGCTCACGGAGGTGGCCGTGGTGCGGGACACCAGCCGTGAGCAGCGCTTCTGGGCGCGGCTGAACGGCGTGCCGGCGGTGCGCATGAGCATCCGGAAGCAGCCGGACGCCAACACCGTCGCCGTCGCGGAAGGCGCGAAGAAGCGCCTCGCCTCGCTCTACGAGGATGGCTTCTTCCCGCCGGACATCGAGTACGTCACCCTGCGCAACCAGGCGGACTTCATCCGCAACTCGATCAACTCCGTGCGCGACGCCGCCGTGATGGGCGCGGGGCTGGCCATGCTGATGGTGCTGCTGTTCCTCGGCTCGCTGCGCAAGACGTTCATCATCGGCACGGCCATCCCGATCGCCATCATGGCGACGTTCCTCATGATGGGGCTCGGCGGGCTCACGCTGAACATCATGTCGCTGGGCGGCCTCGCGCTCGGTGTGGGGTTGCTCATCGACAACTCCATCGTGATGCTCGAGAACATCTTCCGGCGTCACAAGGAGGGGATCGCGGATCCGGAGGAGGCCGCACACGTGGGCGCGGCCGAGGTCCAGACCGCGCTCTTCGCCTCGACCGCGACCAACCTGGCGGCGGTCGTGCCGTTCCTGCTCATCAGCGGGCTCGCCGCCCTCATCTTCCGCGAACTGATCCTCACGATCTCGTTCGCCATCGCGGCGTCGCTGACGGTCGCACTCACGCTCGTGCCGATGCTCTCCGCGCAGCTCGCGAAGATCCGCTTCAGCAGCGGTATCGAGCGCTGGAAGCCGCTGGTCGCCGTGGACCGGTTCGTGGACGCCGGCCGGCGCGGGTACCGACGCATCGGCATGCACGTGCTGCGCTGGCGCTGGGCCGTGCTGTCCCTGGCCGTGCTCTCGCTGGCGGGCGCCTGGGCACTCACGCGCAACCTCGGCAGCGAATTCCTGCCGCAGGTGGACGACGGCAACGTCGGCGTGTGGCTGCGCCTCCCGCCCGGCGCGACGGCGGTCGAAACCAACCGCGTCGCCATGGAGATCGAGGCGATCGTCGCCGAGATGCCCTACGTCCGGCACGTCTTCACCAACGCCGGCGGCTTCGGCTTCGGCGGCTCGACCGCGGAACTGGCGGGGCGCGGCAGCCTGGACATCTACATCGGCCGCCCCTCCGAGCGAGACATGACGGCCGACGAGTGGGTGCGCATGCTCCAGGCGAAGATCGACGAGCGCGGCTTCCCCGGCGCGCGCATCTTCGTCCGCCCGCCGCGGATCCGCGGGCTGCGCACCTCCGTGTCGGGCGAGGACGTGGCGATCACGATCCAGGGCGACGACCTGGACGAACTGCGGCGCATCGGCTACGAGCTCCTCAACGTCCTCCAGGGCATCCCCGGCCTCCAGAACCTGCAACCCTCCGCCGAGGAGGCGAGCCCGCAGCTGGCCATCGAACTCGAGCGCGAGCGTGCCGCGTTCCTCGGCCTGAACGTCGCCACCGTGGGCCAGACCGTGCGCACGGCGCTGGACGGCACCATCGCGACGCGCTACACCGAGGGGAACAAGGAGTACGACATTCGCGTGATGTTCGAGCGGGACAAGTTCAGGAGCCCGGAGGACGTCGCGTCGATCGCACTGTTCCCCGGCGTGGACGGCCGGCCGCCGATCTACCTGCGTGACGTGGCGCGGGTCTACACGGCCCTCGGGCCCACGACCATCAACCGCGAGAACCAGAACCGGATCTTCCGGCTGACCGGCGACGTGCTCACCGAGGTCGCATCCGTGGGCGAGGTCAACGACTCGATCCGCGCGCGCCTCGCGGGCTACACCCTGCCGGACGGCTATTCGCTGATCCTCGGGGGCGAGGAGGAGGCGATCCGGGAGAACAACCGGCAGCTCACCATCGTCATCCTGCTGGCGGTCTTCCTGGTCTTCGTGGTGCTGGCCGTCCAGTACGAGAGCCTGGTCAACCCCTTCGTGATCATGTTCGCGATCCCGCTCTCGCTGATCGGCGTGGGGATCGCGCTGTGGATCGCGCAGGTGCCGCTCAGCGCGCCCGTGCTGCTGGGCGTGATCCTGCTCGCGGGCATCGTGGTGAACAACGCGATCCTGCTCGTCGAGTACACGGAGAACTTCCGCAAGGAGCGCGGCGGCTCGATGGAAGAGGCGGTCATTGACGCGGGCGCGGTCCGGCTGCGGCCGATCCTGATGACGACCATCACCACGGTGCTGGGGATGCTCCCGCTCGCGCTCGGGCTGGGCGAGGGGTCCGAGATGATGCGGCCGCTGGCGGTCGCCGTGGTCGGCGGCCTCACCGTCTCGACCTTGCTCACCCTGTTCGTCGTGCCCTGCGCCTACGTGATCTTCAACCGTGGCGCGGAACGGCTGCGGGTCTGGCTCACGGGCCGGCCGGCGACGTACGCGGCGCCGGCCGGGGCCACGCCTGCGGCCGCGACGGTGCACCGCGAGGCGGCCGCGGCGGGCGACTGACGCCGCCTAGGCTCCGAGCCGCCCTTCCTCCCGCGCCGCCCGGCGCGCCAGAACGCGCGCTCGGCGGCGCCAGCGTTTTGCGGACCAGCGGCCGCCGCCGGCCTCGGCCAGCGCCGCCAGCGCGGTGGCGGCCCGGGCTCCCTCTGCGGACCAGCCGGCCCGGAGGGCCACGGTGTAGGCGGCGCGGCACAGGGCGAAGGCGCTGGCCACATGACTCAACCGGGCGGCCTCCCGGCCCGCCCCGATCAGCACGCCGCAGACGACGCGCGGCGCCGCCCGGCGCACCCCGGCCACCAGCGCCGCCAGCCAGCGCCGTTCCCCGAACCGCGGAGCCACCGCCGCGACGTACTCCAGCGCCGCCTCCCGCTCCGCCCGCAACCCCGCGCCCCGCAGCTCGCCCAACAGCGCGCCCAGCACCAGCCGGACGGTCACGTACCGCGCCAGCACGAGCGTGGACTCCGCCGCGTCGCCCGCACACAGCTCCAGGTCCTCCAGGACCGTACGGCCGTCGAACGCCTCGTCCTCCTGCTCCCACGGCTCCAGCGCCCGGCGCGGCCGCAGCGGCTCCCGCCCGGTCCCGCTCTCGGGCCAGACGGGGCCCAACGGGCGGCCCCGCCAGCTGAACGGCCACTCCAGCAACGACCTGCGCATGCGCCCCCCTCTCGGCTCCGAGCTCCCGCCCCAGGGTCCACCTGGAAGATGCACGGCGGCCTGGCGGGGGGCCATGGCAGGATGGGACGACCAATTGCGCAACAGAGACCGGCGTTGTATCGTCTTCTTGGGCTGTGGATTACAGCGTTTGCGGGAGGCGTTGTGCCGAAGGAAGCGATCGAGATCGAGGGTGTCGTCCGAGAAGTCCTGCCCAATGCGACCTTCCGCGTCGAGCTGGAGAACGGCCACGAGGTCCTGGCCTACCTCTCCGGCAAGATGCGGCAGAACTACATCCGCGTGCTGGACGGCGACCGCGTCAAGGTGGAGCTCTCGCCGTACGACCTCACGCGAGGGCGGATCACGTATCGGTACAAGTAGCCGCACCCTCCCCGCACGAGCGCGCCGGCGAGCCGCGCGCCTCTCCCGAGCGAGCGAGACCCACGGTTGCGGGCTCCAGACCCGCACCCTCCCCGCACCGTCGCCCCGGAGCGGCGCCTCGCCTTCGCGGGCCGAGCGAGCCGCACGAGCAGCGCGCCTCGCACGTGCCGGCGCGACCCACCCGTTCAGGCGCGATCCTCGTTCCCTCTGCGAAGGAGCCCGTCACTCACGGCTGCTGCGCCGCCGTGGACGCCTCGCGTTCCGCCTTGCGGCGGTACAGGTCCCGGTCCGCTGCACGGATCAGGTCTTCGGGGCTGTTCATGTCCGGCGAGTAGGTGGCGATGCCGACGCTCACGGTCAGGCCGGCGGGCCCGAGCAGCGGGTCTGCCTGCATCGCCCGGGCGATGCGCTCGGCGAGGGCGAGGCCGCCGCGGGCGTCGGCGTCGGTGAGCACCGCAATGAACTCGTCTCCGCCGTATCGCGCGGTGAGGTTCATGCTACGGGTCTCCGAGCGCAGGATCCGGGCGAAGGCGCGGAGCGCTTCGTCGCCCGCCTGGTGACCGGCGGCGTCGTTGTACTCCTTGAAGAAGTCCAGGTCGAAGATCAGGAGGGTGAGGGTGCGGCCGCGGCGGGCCGCAGCGAATTCGCGTTCGAGGTAGACGGCGAGGTGGCGGCGGTTGGCGAGGCCCGTGAGCGGGTCGGTGAGCGAGAGCATGCGGATCCGCTCGTGGAGCCGCGCGTTGCCCACCGCGATGCCCGCGTGGGTGGCGAGCCGCTGGAGGATGCGCAAGTCGTCCGGCGAGTAGTTGCGCTTCTCCAGGTGCCCCACGGACAGCGCGCCGATCACCTGGTCGTCCGAGACGAGCGGCACCACGACGCCGCACTCCGCGCGCACGTGATCGCGCAGCTCTTCCGGCAGGAGCCCGTGCTCCCGGACGGACGGGAAGACGACGGCCTCGCGCCGCACCGCCAGCCGTTCGTACAGCTCATCCGGGACGGTGATGCGGGTGCCGGGCTCGATGCTGGCGGGGCCGCGGGTCAACGCCACCTCCACCAGACGCTCGCCGCACAGCAACCAGACCGCGGCGCTGTCCGCCTCGACCAGCTCGAGGGTGGTGCTCACGATCCGCTCCAGCACCTCGGACAGCTCGAGGGAGGAGGTGAGGGCGCGGCCGATCTCCTCCAGGCGTTCGGCCTCGAGGCGGCGGCGCTCCATCTCGGCCGCGTCGAACGCGTTCTGGAGGGCGACGGCGGCTTGGTCCGCCACGGCCACGAGGAGCTCGAGGTCGGCTTCGGTGTACGCGTCCGTCCTGTAGCTCTGGGCGCAGATGATGCCGAGCATGTGGTCGCCGCGCATCATCGGCGCGGCGATGGCGGAGCGGGTGACCTCCTCGTCCTGGGGGCCGAGCAGGATCACGGACGGGTCGAGCTTGTCGAGGCGGCGCAGGATCGGGCGCCGTTCGCGGATCACGGCGCTGTCGGAGCCGCGGTAGGTGATGGGCGACCAGTCGATGCGTCCGCGGTCCGCGAGGAAGACGACGGTCGCGATGTCGGTCGCCTCATCGTAGAGCGAGACGAAGAAGCCGGTCGTTTCGAGCACGCGGCTCGACTGCTCGTAGATGGCGAGGTACAGGTCCTCGGGCCGCCGCGTGGCGGCGAGCCGTCGTGCGATGTCCAGCAGTACGGCGTATCGTTCGTGGATCCCCGGGGACGAGGGACGGTTCGGCATCATCGAACAGTTCGTCGGGGTGCGCCCAGGGCGCTCGGATCCTGCGACGGAGGGGGGAGCCGGGGCGGGACCTCCGATCCCCAAAGAATAATGGTGCCCTGGGGCCCGAACAAGGGCGGGCCGGCCGGGGGCGGGAGCGAGGGTCGGGGAGCGGAGCGGTGAAGCGGTCGCCGTTGATCGTGCTGTGTGCGGCAGTGCTGATCGACATGATCGGCTTCGGCATCATTCTGCCGCTGCTGCCGTTCTACGCCGAGTCGATGGGCGCTTCACCTCTGGAAGTGACCCTACTCATTGGGTCGTACTCTGCCACGCAGCTGGTGGCGGCGCCGGTGTGGGGGCGGTTCTCGGACCGGCGGGGCCGCCGGCCGCTGCTGGTCGCCAGTCTGTTCGCCTCGGCGGTCTCGTATCTGATCTTCGGTCTGGCGGACTCGCTGTGGCTGCTGTTCGCGTCGCGGATCGCGGCGGGGGCGGCCGGCGGCACCGTCACGCTGGCGCAGGCGTACGTCGCGGATGCGACGACGGCGGAGGAACGGGCGCGGGGGCTGGGGTGGATCGGTGCGGCGTCGGGGTTGGGGGTGATGCTGGGCCCGTCCATTGGCGGGTATTTCAGCGCCTACGGGCTGGGGGTGCCGGGTTTCGTGGCGGCGGGGCTGTGCGCGGCGAACGCGGTGGCGGCGATCGTGCTGTTGCCCGAGCCGCCGGCCCGGCCGGAACGGGATTGGCGGCGGGGCGAGGCGGCGACGCTGAGGGGGTGGCTGGCGGCGATGACGCGCTTCCCTCTCTCGGTGCTGCTGGGCGTCTACTTCCTCTCGATCTCGTCGTTCACCGGGATGACGGCGGTGCTGGCGCTGTACCTGGAGCGCACGTTCTCGGTGGACGCCGCCGCGATGGGGGTGGTCTTCACCATTGCGGGCGGCACGACGGTCGTCATCCGGGGTCTGCTGCTCGGCCCGCTGGTGGGGCGGTTCGGCGAGGCGGCGACGGCGCGGATCGGCACGATCGGGCTCGCCGTCGCCCTCGGGCTGATCCCCCTCATTCCGAGCGTGTGGTGGATGGGAGTCGTGGTGCCGCTCTGGGCGTTCGGGACGGGCACGCTGTTCCCGTCGCTCGCGAGCCTCACGTCCCGTGCGACGGACGCCGGCTCCCAGGGCTCGATCCTCGGCGGCAGCCAGGTGGTGGGCGGGCTGGGCCGGGTGCTCGGGCCGCTGTGGGCGGGGGCGTTGTTCCAACACGTCGGGATCTCGACGCCGTTCTGGGCCGGGCTCGGCTGCGTGGCGGTGGCGACGCTGCTGGCGTGGCGGATCCCGCAGCCGGCCGGCGCCACGGGCGATGTCGGAGCCCGCGGCGCGGCCGCCGGCGCCAGCGACTAGTCGCTAGCGGCCGATCAGTCGTTTGGCTGCCTCGACCGGGGGCGGGACGCGGACGAGCTCGAGGTTGTCCCGCACGTGGGCGGGATCCCTCATCCCCACCAGCGCCGCGGTGACGCCGGGCGTGGAGCGCGCGAAGTGGAGCGCGCGCTGGGCGTCCGTACGCAGGTCGATGAACGCGCTGCGCAGCTCCAGCGGCAGCGTCCGCGCGAGGCGCGACCGCATCAGGGTCGCACTGGCGACGACGGCGATGCCCAGGTCCGCGGCCGCCTCGAGGAGCGGCTGCCGACGCGGGCGAGGAACGCCCCACTGGTGCGTCGGCGCAGCCCCTTCGTCCGGCGCACCCTCCTGGGTCTCGGCCAGCGCGGCCTCGGGCATGACGACGTTGTACGGCACCTGCACGGCGCGGAACCGGTGCGCCTCGCCGCCGACCTCGCGGGCCAGCGCGACGAGGGTACGGAGCGATAGGTGCTCGCGCGCTTCTGGGAGGACACGGTATCCGTCCCATGTCGCCGTGCCGTAGACGCCGATCCAGCCTGCGTCGCACAGCGACTCGAGCAGCTCGAACGCCGCGCGGATGCACGCCAGGAACGCGGCGCGGTCCACGGAGCGGAGCTGCGTCTCCGGGTTGTGGAGGTCATAGACGTCGATCCTCTGCACGCCGAGGTTGGCGCGGCTGCGCTCGACCTGCGCGCGCAGGAAGCCGGGGGCGAGGCAGTGGTTGCCGCCGACGAGGTCTTCCGGCCTGCACGAGCCCGGCGCGAGGAAGTGCTGGCGCACGTACTCGATGTACTCGCGAGACGAGCGGGGCGGCACGCCGTCGAAGGGGGTGTGGCCGCCCTTGGTGCAGACCACGACCTCGTCGCGTGCGACGACGCCTTGCTGGACCGCGCGACGCAGTGCGCGGCCGAGGGCGCGCTCGCTGCGCTGGCAGCGGTCGTTGATGGCGGTGTCCAGCAGGTTCACGCCGCCGGCCAGGCACGCGAGCGCGGCGGCTTCGTAGCGCTCGTCGTCTCCCGCGTCACACTCGCCGAGGTCGGTGCCCAGGCCGATGGACGAGACCGTGAGGCCCGCCAGCGTGCGCCAGGGGCCGGGGGCGCATCGGGCTGCGTGGCGGGTGGCGTAGGCGGCGGTGGCGGCGGCGGGCGAGGCCGGGCCGCTCATACGGCTCCCCCCGAGGAACGGTGGGCGGTCAACGTAGGGCCGCGGCCGGTGGAGTCAATGCCCCCTTGCGGATGCGGGTCCGGACGGCTATATCGTTGCGCCATGGACTTCGTCGCTGGTTTCTTGCTCTGGCTCGCCGTCGGGTTGCTCGGCGGCTTCGTCGCCCGGGCGACGTACCGTGCGGCCGGGACGACCGCCGCGCTGACCCTGTTGTTCGGCGTTTTCGGTGCGTTCGTCGGCGGCATGCTGGGCATGTCCGCCTACATCTTCCACAATCCGGTGCCGCTCCGGCCGGGCGGGATCCTGGGCGCGGTGCTCGGCGGGTTCTTCTTCCCCTACCTCTACAACTTCGTCGCGCGTAAGGCGGTCTGAGCGGGGACGCCGGCCGCCCCCTGGAAACCGGGGGCGGCAGAGGAGGGGAGGACCGCGTCGACGTACGTGGCTGTCTGTTCTCGGCCGCGCGCCTGGCCGGGTGCATGTGCACCCTCTACATCCTGATGTTCCTCGGCATCGCCCTGGCCGCGGCGATCAGCTTGCTTTTCTTCCGCTGATCGCCCGCGGTTGCCCGCTGTCGCGCCACGCCTGACGTTGTCGTCCATGCGCGCCGTCGTCATCACCGCCCCCGGCGGGCTGGAGGTGCTCGAGCTGCGGGACGTGCCGACCCCCGAGCCGGGGATCGGGCAGATCCGCGTGCGGGTGTACGCGTCCGGCCTCAACCGCGCCGACCTGCTGCAGCGTCGTGGCCGCTACCCTGCACCGCCGGGATGGCCGGAGGACATCCCGGGGCTCGAGTACGCGGGCATCGTGGACGCGGTCGGCCCCGGCGTGCGGCTCTGGAAGCCAGGGGACCGGGTGATGGGGCTGGTCGGCGGCGGCGGGTGCGCGGAGGCCGTCGTGGTGCACGAGCGGGAGGCGATCGCCGTGCCGGCGGCGCTCTCGCTGGATGAGGCCGCCGCCGTCCCCGAGGCGTTCATCACCGCGCACGACGCGTTGTTCACCCGCCTCGGGCTCGGCCCTGGCGAAGCCGTGCTGGTGCACGCGGTCGGGAGCGGCGTGGGCACGGCCGCGCTGCAGCTCGCGAAGGCCGCGGGCGCGCGCGTCGTCGGCACCTCACGACGCGCGTGGAAGCTGGAGAAGGCGACGGCGCTCGGCCTCGATCTCGGTGTGGACGCCAGCCGCGAGGACTTCGCCGAGGCTGCGCTCGCGTTCACCGGCGGAGCCGGAGTCGATGCCGTTCTCGACCTCGTCGGCGGCGCGTACCTCGCCGGCAACCTGCGCGCGCTGGCGAGCGGCGGGCGCCTCGCGTTCGTCGGCACGGTCGCCGGCTCGCGGGCGGAGCTGGACCTGCGGGTCGTCATGACCAAGCGACTGCGTCTCGTCGGCACGACGCTGCGGGCGCGGCCTCTGGAGGAGAAGATCCAGGCGACGCGCGCGTTCGCGCACCACGCGTTGCCGCTGTTCGAGCAGCGGCGGATCCTGCCCGTGGTGGACCGCGTGCTGCCCGCAGGGGAGGTGCGGGAGGCGCACCGGCTCTTGGAAGAGGACGCGGTGTTCGGCAAGCTCGTCCTGCGCTGGGCGGAAGAGAGTCGGCCGGCGTCGTGACGCGCGGGCGGCGCGACGCGCCGCGCAGGACGAGCTCGCCCCATGGAAGGAGTCGCTCAGACCAGCCCCTTCGGCAGCAGCCCCCGCTCCTCCGCCCACTTCATCACGCCACGCACCCCGCCCTTGAACGAGTACGCCTCGTAGCCCGCACGCTGCATCTTCTCCGCGATGTACGCCGTCTGGATGCCGTGCTGGCAGTACAGCACGTAGGTCTGGTCGCGGTCCAGCTCGTTGAACCGCTGGAGCAGGTCGTACTCGTCACGGTGCTCCGCCCCGGGCAGGTGCCATGCCCGGTACTGCGACTCCGTCCGGCAGTCGAACACGCGCGCGCCCGCCGGGATGTCCGTGGTGAACAGGTAGGGGGCGACGAGGTCCGTCGGACGCAGGGACCGGAGATCCAGCACCTTGCGCTCGGCGATCGCCCGGTCGAGCACGGAGAGGTCGAGCTTCGCCTCCTCCGCGGCGACGGCTTCCACGCGGGCAGCCGTCACGGGATGGCCCGGCGCGATGGCGCAGTACTCCTTCACCTGCTCGGACAACGCCGCGGTCCCGATCTCCTTCGCGCGAGCGATGATCTCTTCCTTGTCGAAGCCGAGCAGCGGGCGGAAGACGGGCAAGTCGGCGGCCGGCTCGATGGCGCGCAGGTTGACCAGCGTCTGGGACGAGACCTGGCCCACGGCCTCGCCCGTGACGATGGCCTGCGCGTCCAGCTCCATGCCCACCCGCGTCGCGGCGCGGTACATCAGCCGCTTGAGCACGACCTGCCAGTAGCTCGCCTTGGACTTGGCCCGCATCTCGTCCACCACCGCGCCGAACGGGATGACGTGGAGCCGCGGCCGTGTGCCGAAGCTCCAGTCGTCCGCGAGCACCTTGGCGACCTGCACGACGGCGCGCTCGTAGGCGTCGCCGCCGAGGTTGCAGAAGACGTAGTCCAGCGCAACGCCGCGTTTGAGCAGCAGCCACGCGGCGACGGCCGAGTCGTAGCCGCCCGAGATGAGCGCGACGGCGTTGCCCTCGACGCCCACCGGCAGCCCGCCGGCACCGGGGATCCAGTCGGTGAAGAGATACGCTTCGCCGTCGCGGACCTCGACGTAGACGGTGACGTCCGGCTCATCGAGGTCCACTTCGGCGTAGCGGTTGAGCGCGGCGCCGAGCTGGACCTGGATGTCGTGCGACGAGAACGGGTGCCGGCCGGTGCGGCGTGCACGCACGGCGAACGTCTTCCCCTGCACGCGCTCCCGGAACGCGGCTTCGCCCGCGGAGACGATCGCGTCCATGTTCGCGGGAACGACGACGTCGACGGGCGAGAGCGAGCTCACGCCGAAGACGCGCGAGAGCACGGTCTGCGCCTCGGCGGACGCCGTGCGCACCCACACGCGCCCCCACGTGCCCTCCACGCGGAACGGCGCGCCGGTGCTGCGCAGCGCGTCCCGGATGTTGGCGAGCAGCCGGCGCTGGAAGCCGGTACGGGTGCGCCTCGACTTGATGGCCAGCTCCGCGGCGAGGCGGAGGAGGATGAGCCGCTCGGGCTCGCGGATCGTATTCGTGGTCGTCTGTTCGGTCATGGATGCGAAGGTAGTCATGTGGAGGGAGGGAGGGAAGGGCGTGCGCGCGGGGATCGGCCGACGGTTGCGTTGCGCCCGCCACCGGGGCAGTGGGAGAGGCAGGTGGCGGACACCCAAGCGGCGCAGCGTGGGGGACTCCGTCACCCCCATCGTTCCGCATGCTCGCTCCCCTCGACTCTGCCCGCCGATCCCGCTACTGTGCAGTCGGCCGGTGCTCGAAGCCCGGCCAGACTGCTGTCCCCCGCCGGAGCACGCCCGATGACGCCCTCGACAGCCCGCGGTGCGGCCCTCTGCCTCCTGCTGCTGTGCACCATCCAGGCGCCGGCCGGCGCGCAGCTCACACCGCGACCGCTGCCGCCAGACCTCGCGTTTTCCGGCGCTGCCGGCGCCGCCGCAGCCGACACCGCGTCCGCGGACGCATTGGGCGCCGTCGGTGAGCGGGCCGGCGATCACGCGGGAACCGGACGGCCTGACGCGTCGGAAGCGGCCAGGCTCCTCGGCGAAACGGCGTTCGGCGCCGTCGGCTCGCTGGTCGGCGGCTCCATCGGCGCGTTCGCCGCGGCGGCCACGTTCGACGTCGCGTGCGACGACGGCAGGTGGTCCTGCGCGACCGGCACGTTCCTGGTGTTCGCCGGTCTCGGGATCGGCAGCACGTTGGGCTCGGGGCTCATGGCCCGCCTCGGCAACCACGCGTTCGGCGGACGGTCCTCACTGCGCGGCAGCCTGATCGGCGGATTGGCCGGCATGGCCGTGGGGGGAGCCATCGCGGGCTGGATGCTGTCCGACCCGGGCGTGGACGATGGCCCCGCGGTCGTGGTGTACACGGTCGCCCAGGGGGCCCTGGCTACGGCCGGCGGCCGGTTGTTCCAGCGAGACCGGTGACGCCGCCGTTGCGGCACCGACAGCGTGCAGCTCGTGCGCTCCCAAGGGCGCTGGTGGATCGCGGGAATCGCGTGGGACGTCGAGACGCCGGGGAATCCGAGGGGCACCGCCAACACGAACGGAGGCGGGAACACAGTCTCCCGCCTCCGTCCACGTTCGAGTCGTCCGGCTCCCGCCGGGTGCATGAACGCACCGCGGCGGCAACCGCGACGCCACGGCGCCTCAGATCGCGCCGACCTCGCGCTTCAGCGCATCGCTCGCGTAGATCGCCACCTCGACGCGCCGGTTCTGCTGCCGGCCCCACTCGTCATCGTTGGATGCGACCGGCTCGAGCTCGCCGCGGCCGATCGCGACGATGCGGTCCCGCGAGACGCCCTGCGCGATGAGGAACTCCGCGGCCGCGCGGGCACGCCGCTCGGACAGACGCTGGTTGTACTCCTCAGAGCCGACCGAGTCCGTGTGGCCGACCAGCAGTACGCTCGTCTTGTCGAACTCCTGGAGGCTGCGCGCCAGGTTGGCGAGGTTGGTGCGCGCCTCGGGCCGGAGCTCCGCCGAGTCGAAGTCGAACAGGATCCCGCTGTCGAACGTCACCAGGATCCCTTCGCCCACCCGCTCGACCTTCGCGTTGGGCAAGCTCTTCGCGAGACGCTCGGCCTGCTGGTCCATTCGCCGGCCGATGAGCGCGCCTGCCGTGCCGCCGACGGCGGCGCCGAGGATGGCGCCCCGCGCCGTCGAGCCCGTGGCCTTGCCAACGGCCGCGCCGGCCGCGGCACCGGCGCCGGCACCGATCACCGCCCCTTTGGCCGTGTTGCTCCACGCACAACCACCCAACGTGCCGCTGCCGACCGCCGCGAGCGCGACCCATGCCAGGTTCCTTCGCATGTTCCGCGTCATCGCCGAGCCTCCATTGGCTTTGGGGGACGAGCCCCGTCAGGACTACCGCGGCCGGTCCCCGAGGCAACACCGGTACCGCATCGGGCGGCCGCGCCTAAAACGTGGTGAAATCCTTTCGGTGAGACAACTCTCTTGCGCGGGGCGCGAGGGCACCCCGCGCCCCGACGCGGTCAGGAGAGAACACCGGTCCGTCCGCGTCGGGGGACACCGCGCCGTCGGCCGGCGCGCCCGGCGCGTCGGCGAGCGCGACCGCGCCCTGCGCTGGCCCCGCCGCCAGGAACACGGTATTCTGCCGCCATGACCGAGTTCAGTGCCCGTGTCTACGACCTCGTACGACGCATCCCGCCGGGCAAGGTCGTGAGCTACGGCGCGGTGGCCGCCATGCTGGGGCGACCCCGGGCGGCCCGCGCCGTCGGCACGGCCCTCGCCGCTCTGCCGGATGGCACCGATGTGCCGTGGTGGCGCGTGATCAGCGCGACGGGCGAGATCTCGATCCGCCGGACCGATCACCTGCCCGCGCGGCAGCGCGCCCTGCTCCGGGCCGAGGGGGTCCGCTTCGGCCGGCGCGGCCGCGTGGACTGGCGGCGCTACGGCTGGAGCCCCGAGGAGCCGGACGCAGGCGAAGGCGCGGGCCCGGGCTGAGCAGGGCTCGGCCGCGCCGGCCCCGCTCCTTCGGATCCGGCAGAGGCGAGACTACCGCCGCGCAGTGACCGCCGCGCCCGCGACCGACGCGGCCAGCGAGAGCAGCGCGACGAGCAGCGTGACCCACAGGGCCGTGGACAGGGTGCCGGCCACCTGCGTGGCGACCTGCGGCGCCTGCTGCTGGGCCCGCTGCACCTGCTGCCCGATCTGCACCCCCGTCTGCCTCAGCTCTTCCACCGTCGCCTGCGCCTCC
Source organism: bacterium (assembly GCA_003242735.1). Classification (NCBI taxonomy): domain Bacteria; species bacterium. The sequence goes on from QGVH01000006.1 coordinate 43,168, forward strand.
TGCTGCGACAGGCCACGGCGCTGGAGCAGGCTGATCACGTCCTGCTCGGACGTCGGCACACCGCCCGGCTGCTGCACGGCCGCCGCGCCGACCCGCCCGGCCGTGCCGATCACGCCGGAGATCGTCTGGCCAGCCACGCCGAACACGCCGCCCAGCAGCGTGCCGAGCCCCGTCGTCACCGCGTAAGTCGTGAGCAGCATGGACAGGCCCCAGACCAGCACGCCGTGGAGCATCCCGTCCCCGCGCGTGATCCGGCCGGCCATGTAGCCGGCGACCAGGCCGCCGACAAACAACGAGATCAGGGCCGAAAGCCCTGCCCAGATCGCGGCGCCCGTGCCGAGGCCGCCCACACCTCCGCCCGTCGTCAGGTCGATCGCGCCGAGCCCGATCGCCAGCCCGAGCAGCGTCAGGATCATCTGGACCACCATGGCGACGATGAAGCCCGCAAGAACCGCGCCCCAGTGCATCCGCCAGCCGCGCGCGCGCGCGAATTCGGTCTCGCGCTCTTCCCGCGGCTCGAACCTGTAAACGGGCGCACGCTCCCGGCGCCCCGGCCCGGGCTCCGGCTCGAAACGCGCCCGCTCCTCGTGCGCTGCCATCTACTGCTCCTTGCGAACGGACATCCCCACCTCACATCACAACCCGGCGATCCGAATCACCGGGCCGCAAGGAGTGTACCGAACGGTGGTCCGGGGGCCGACGAGCCGCGCAGCGGCGCGATCATTCCGCACCGCGCCGCGGGCGCTCCGGAGCCGCCGCAGCCCACGCGAGGCATGGCATGGAACAGGAGATCCACGAAACGATTTCGTTCGTCATCCGGCGACCCGACGACCCCACCGTGATCCTCACCGTCCTGCGCCCGCCGGACGACGCCGACCTGCCGGATGCCTGGGGGCTCCCCGCCGGCCGCGTGCGGCCAGGGGAGAGCTGGGAAGACGCCGTGCGCCGCGCAGGGAGGGAGAAACTCGGCGTCGAGCTCGAGGTGGGCCGCGAGCTGAACCGGGGCAGCACCCCTCGCCCCGGCTACCTCCTCGAGATGCGCCTCTACGAGGCGACCATCACCCGGGGCGAGCCGCGGGTGCCCCAGCGGGCCGACGGCTCGACCCAGTACCGCGCCTGGCGCTGGGCCCGTGCCGAGACGCTCCGGCCCGCCGCGGAGCGCGGCTCCCTCTGCTGCCGCCTCTGCCTCGAGGTCACACCTTCCGGATCCTGACCCGGGCGGTCCGGCCGGGGGCTGCGAGGCGGGCCGGGGGCCGCCGCCACCCCGCCCGCGCCTGGAGTCCGCGGGGCTTGCGCGCCGTGGAGCCGGGGCACTATAGTTGAGAACGAGTCTCAAGGTCAAACTGGCCTGGCGAGGCACTGCTCTCCTGCGACAGGCGGGCCGCGGCGCGGCGGGTGCCGCGGCCCGGGGGCAAGGCGGGCGGCAGGCCGGTCCGTGCACCAGGAGCTAGGCGAGATGGAGCAGTGGAAGGAGATCGTCGGGCGCCTCCCGACGGAATGGCTCGAGAACTACGTCGCGGCGTTCGAGGCGGGCCGCGTGCAGAAGCATCCGCAGGCGCGGTTCGTGAACGACCGCGGTGAATGCTGCATCGTGGGCGCGCTCGCGGGCGCGGCGAGCGCGGAGGCGTTCGCCGGCTCGCCGCTGTGGCGGCTGTTCCTGGGGAGCGATCTGGAAACGCTGTCGCGGCGGTTCGAGGCGGCGCGGCTGACGGGCCAGGAGTTCTACGAGGAGGCGCTGATGGTCTTGGCGGCCCGGGCCGCCGGTGCGGCGGAGGCGGTGGAGGCCCCCGCCGCGGCCTGACACGCCGCTCCACGGGCCGGAAGGCGACGCGACGGCCGGGACGAGACCTCGTCCCGGCCGTTCTGCATCCGGGCGGCCTCAGGCCTCCAGCGTGGCGGCGCGGATGGAGAGGATCCGGGGCAGGAACCCGGCGATGAGGTGCCAGGACTCGCCGCGGTCGGCGCTGCAGAAGACGTGGCCGCCGGAGGTGCGGAAGTAGACGCCGCAGGGCTGCAGCTCGTCGTTGTCCATCGCGTCCCGGAGGATGGAGACGTAGGCGTTCTCCTGGGGCAGTCCCGTGGTGAGCGGTTGCCAGGTCGCGCCGGCGTCCGTGGTCCGGTAGACGCGGAGCGCGCCGCCGACCACGGTGCGCATGTGGCTCGACTCCTCCGGGATGACGAACGCAGTGTCGGGGTCCGCGGGGTCCAGCGCGAGCGCGTAGCCGAACCCGCTCGGCAGGCCGGCGCCGATGTCGGTCCACGTCTTGCCGCGGTCGTCGGAACGGTACACGCCGCAGTGGTTCTGCTGGTACAGCCGGTCCGGCATGGCGGGGTGCAACCGTAGCCGGTGCACGCACTGCCCGGCCTCGGGCGTGGTTCGGGGCAGGAAGTCCGCACGCGTTCCGCGGTTGATCGCCGTCCACGACGCGCCGCCATCGTCCGAGCGGTAGGCGCCGCCGGCGGACACGGCCGCGTAGATGCGCGCCGGCGTGCGCGGGTCCACGGCGACCGAGTGCATGGCGAGCGCGCCGCCTGCGGGCTGCCAGGTCTTCGCCGTCGGATGCTCGTTGAGCGCGGCCACCGGTTCCCACGTCTCGCCCCGGTCGCGGCTGACGAACAGGCCCGCGGGCTCGATGCCGGCGTACAGTGTGTCCGGCTCGGAGGGGTGTCCCGGCGCGAGGTGCCAGATCGCCTTCAGCCCGCGCTCGTCCGCGTGGTGCGGCGCGTGTTCGAGCACACGCCACGTCTCGCCGCGGTCGTCGCTCCGTTGGATGTGCGCGCCCCAGACGGGGTGGTTCGTCGCGGCCCAGGCGGTGCGGCCGTCCCGCGGGTCGATCCATGCGTGGTAGACCTCGCGACCTTCCAGAAGCGGCCGTGAGAGGGTCCAGCGGCGGCGCTGCGCATCCGACCGTGCAATGAACAGCCCCCGCTTGGTGCCGATCATGAGAACGACGTGGCGTGGCATGCGGCTGAAGGTAGAGCGGGGGGAGGTTGCGGCAAGAGCCGTCCGTGGATGCGTGGACGACGGCCCGGTGCACAACCAGCGGCGCGCGGTCGCTCGAGCCGTCCGCGCACGTGTGGACGACGGAGCGGCCACGCCGGCAACGCGTCTCGCGCCGTCGCCGGGCGAGCCACGTCGGCCACACGCACCCGCCACTGCTCAGCGGGCGAGCCGCGCGGCCAGCCACAACAACGTGGCCGCGAGCGGGAGCAGGATCGAGGGCCTGGATCGCGCGACGACGTCGGTGAGTACGCTGCGTCGCTTCTCTTCGTGCGTCCAGCGCCCGCGCACGCCGCCGTCCGCGGGCAGCGGCGTGTAGAGGTCGTGGGGCGAGTCGGGCCGCTTCGGCCGCGGAGTCCAGTGCCGGTCGTAGAGGTACACCGCGTTGAACAGGTCGGTGATCCGCGGGCTGATGTGGTCCGCAGCGCCGAGCAGCATGCCGAGGCCGATGGTGCGATCGCGGGGTGGGCGCTCGCTCTCTGCGATGGCGATGATGGCATCCGCGATCAGCTCCGGCGCATAGACCGGCCGGACCGGCCGCGCCTCGACGCCGATGTACGAGCGCGCTTTCTGGTACAGCGGCGTGTTCACGGCGGAAGGCCGGACCAACGCCACGCGCACGCGCGAGCCGGCGTGCGCGAGCTCCACACGGAGTGCGTCGAGCCAGCCCTCGAGCGCGTGTTTCGCCGCGCAGTACGGCCCCATGAGGGGCACGCCGCGTTGGCCGATGACGCTGCCCACGCAGATCAGTGTGCCTCCACTGGCCTCGAGGTGAGGAAGCGCGGCGCGGGCGCCGTGCACCTGGCCCATGAAGTCCACATCGAATACGCGACGGAAGTCCGTGAGCGGCACGTCCATGAACGTGCCGTACACGGCGACGGCGGCGTTGTTGATCCAGGTGTTGATGCGGCCGAACGCGTCCACGGCGGCGCGCGCGAGCGCCTCCACCTGCGGATGGTCCGTCACATCCGTCGGTACGACGACGGCCTCGCCTCCCTCCGCGCGCACGCGAGCCGCAGCGCGATCGAGCTCCGCGGCGTTGCGCGCGGCGAGTGCGAGGCGTGCGCCGCGCCGCGCCGCGGCGAGAGCCGTGGCGAGGCCGATGCCGCTGGTCGCGCCGGTGATGACGATGGCCTGGTCACGGATCGGTCGACCCATGCTGCGCTCCCTCCGGGTCCGTCCCCGTGCACCACGGTGCACGGAGGGGGCCAGCGGGGCCTTCGTGGTGGATCTCCACTACCGTGCTCGCCGAGCTCGAGCTCGGCGGTGCAGCGCCGCGGTGGGGCCCCGTTCCCTCACCGGTCGAGGTCACCGACAGGCGGCGGACCCGGCAAGAGTGGAGTCCCGCCACCCGCGCGCCTGTGCTGCCCGGCACGCGCGTTGCGCCGTTCGGGCGGCCGTGTAGGGTGCGACGACGCGCGCACCGCGTCCCCGCGCTCGCAGGGGCCGTCGCGCCGTGCGTGCCGGAGGGGGTGTCGAGAGGAGGCCTGCGCGATGTCGTCCCGCAGAGAGCCGTTCTGGATGCACCGACGCTGGGGCTCGGGCTGGGTCGGCCGGAACCCCGCCTGGACCGAGCTGCACGACTACGACTTCGAGATGCGCGGCCCGTACCGCACCGGCGCGCTGCTGGACGCGTACATGCTGTGGCGCCGCTTCCAGCAGGAGGAGCGGGAGTACGAGCGGCGCACGGGCCAGAGGCTGTCGCGGGACGCGTATGCGCAGTTGAAGCGGTGGCGGGACTGGCGCCGCGCACGCCGCCGCGGCACGCCCGTGCCGTGGATGCAGCTGCCGCGCTACCCGCCGCACGCCCGCGGCCCGCGCTGGCCGCGTGAAGGGTTGTAGGCGCGGGAGGGTGCGGGCGGAGGCGCGCCGGTCAGCCGCTCGCTCGAGCTCAGAGGGTTGTCGCCGCTGCGCCGCCCGTCACGCGCTCGAGGAACACCTCCATCACGCCGCCGCACACGGCGGGGCTCCAGGAGTCGACGGGGTCGGTCAGCTCGACGCGGATGAGCCGCGGCTCGCCGGTGCGCGCCACCTCCCGCGCCGCCTCCAGCACCTCGGCCTCGCCGCAGCCGCCGCCGATGGTGCCGATCAGGCCGTTGTCCGGGTCGATGAGCATCTTACTGCCCGCGCTGCGTGGGGTGGAGCCGCGGGCGCGCACGACCGTCGCCAGCACGGCGGGCCGGCCCGACCCCGCCGCGTTCACGATCGCGCGGTAGACGTTCGCCTCATCCATCGCTCTCCTCCATTGCCGGCTCCGTCCGTGTGTCGCCCCGCCGCGCTGTCGCCGGCAAGAGCCGCTCGAGCACGTTCTCTCGCGCGGCGAGCGACGCAGCCAGCGCTGCGCCGCCCCGGCGCACCGCGATCAGCTCTGCGGCGATGCTGACCGCGATCTCCTCCGGCGTCTCGGCGCCGATGTCCAGCCCGATGGGGGCGCGGACCCGGGCGAGCCGCTCCCGCGGGATGCCCGCCTCGAGCAGCGCGTGGAACGCGGCCCGCACACGCCGGCGGCTGCCGATCATGCCGATGTAGCACGGCTCGACGTCCCGCTCGACGAGCCGCTTCAGGCAGTCGAAGTCGTAGCGGTGGGCGCGCGTGACGAGCACGATGTAGGTTCGCGGCCCGATGGCAATGTCGCGGAACGGGTCCGCGAAGTCCACGCGCAGCACGCGTGAGGCGCCGGGGAAGCGCTCCTCGGTGGCGAACTCCTCGCGGTCGTCCAGCACGGCGACGCGGAAGCCGAGCCGCACGCCGAGCTCGGCCAGCGGCACGGCGATGTGTCCCGCGCCCACGATGAGCAGCTCCTCCGGCCCGGAGCACGCCTCCGCGTAGAGCGTGAAGCGCGCGCCGCCGGCCTCCACCTCCTCGACGCCGGGCGGCGCGCCGGCGAGCACGCGCCAGCCGAGCTCGACCGCGCGTGCGTCCAGCGCCCCGCCATCCAGGATGCCGCGCAGCTCGCCCGTCTCGAGCAGCGCCACGCGTCGGCCGAGGAGGCGCGCGCCCGCTCCGCCCTCGGGTACGCCGACCACGGTGATCAGCGCGACGGCCGGGCCGCCGGCCTCCGCCGCGAGGGCGAGGCGCGCGGCGTCGGAAAGGGTCAGGACGTCGTCCAACGCACGTCTCCGTAGCGTGCGAGGTCCTCCGGCGTGTCCAGATCCTGCGTGACGCCGGCGTCTTCGACCTCGATGTCCAGTGTCTCTGTCGCGTGGGCCTCGACCACCGTGCGCGCGCCGTGCGGCAGCCCGCGGGCAGCGAGCTCCGCGAACAACGCGCGCGCGAACAGCGTGGGGTGGCCGGGCTCGCCGCGGTGCGTGGGCCGCACGATGAGCGCCGTGGCGGCGCGGAACGCGGCGAGCAGGCCCGCGATCGTCGGGGGCTGGACGAACGGCACGTCCACGGGCAGCACCGCGGCGGCCGCGGCGTCGTCCGGCAGCGCGCGGAGCGCGAGGCGGAGCGAGTCCACCTGCTGCGCGTGCGGATCGCCGTTGACGACGACGCTCGCTCCCGCTGCACGCGCCAGGCGTGCCGCCGCGTCGTCCCCCGCACGCACGACGGCGATGACGCCGGCGCAGCCGCCCTCGATCAGCACCCGGACTCCTCGCTCGATGAGCGTCTCACCGCCGAGCGTGAGCAGCGGCTTGGAGCGGCCCATACGCGAGGAGCGCCCGGCGGCGAGGAGGATGCCGTGGACGGGGGCGAGGCGAGGCGTCGTCATCAACTCCCCGCCCGCGCCAGCGCTTCCCGCAGCGCGCGCGCCTCGGCCGCCAGCTCGCGGGCCGCATCGAGCAGGGCGGGTGCCGCGGCGAGCGTGACCGCCGGCGCCGCGGCTCCCTCCGCCGTTGACGACAGAGGCACGTGCCCGGAGGGCGGCAGGTCGTCCGGGTCGCCGAGGCCCGCGTCCCGGTGGCGCCGGATGCGCTCCAGCACGGCGGCGCGGATCGCTTCCGCGTTGTCCACACCGCGGAAGCGGCCCACGTGCGTGTCCCGCCTGTTCTCGCCGCCACTGCTCGTCCCCGCGCCGCCGCCCGCGCTCCTCACCTCCACGTCCGCGATGCCCAGCAGACGCTGGAGCGGATCCTGCCGCACCGAGATGTTCTGGATGTTGGCGAAGGTCATGGTCTGCTCGCGGATCGTGCAGAGCCCTTCGCGGATGCGGAGGCTGCGATCGGTGACGATGTACCACCGCAGCTCGAAATCCAGCCGCAGCGCAGCGTAGGTGAACGGGAGCTGGAGCACGAAACCGACGACGGCGATCGTTTCCAGCGTGAGCAGATGACTGGGCAGCCACGGGACGGCGCGCAGCGTCGCGATGCCGGCGATGAGGCCGACCAGCGTCGCCGCCTGGCTCAGGACCCAGCGCAGCAGCTTGTAGCGGTAGTAGCGGTCGGACGCACGGAACACGCGCACGTCGCGCGCGCCATGGGGCGGCGTTGGCTCCGCAGGGACCCGCAGCAGGCGCAGCAGCATGTCGCGCAGACGCTCAAACATCGCCGCCTCCCCCGACGCTCGCTATCCGCCGCGCCAGTTCCTCGCGGAGCGCCCGCAGCTCGGCAGCGGCCGAGCGGAGCGCCTCTGCGAGCTCGTCCCCCGCGCCCGCAGCAGGCATTGCCGACGACGCGTCCTGACCAGGCAGGAGCGCCGTCGCTGCCGCCGCGCTGCGGGCCGCGCCGACGTGGGCGTGCCGCTCGCTCGCGCCGCGCATCCGGGAGTACAGCAGGTCGCGGATGGCCTCGAACTCGCGCAGCCCTTCGATCGTCATCTCCGCCTTCGCGCTCGCGCTCGCGGTCTGCACCTCGATCTTCGCCAGCCCGAGCCAGCGCTCGAGCACGTTGCTGGTGAGGTGGATGTCCTGGATGCGCGCGTAGGTGAGACTCACCTCACGGCGGAACAGCACGCCCCACCGCATCGTGATGCCCTCGTCGTCCAGCTCGTAGCGCAGCGTGCGGTACCGGAAATAGCGCGGCAGGAGCAGGACGAAGAAGGCCGGGCCGCAGGCCAGCGAGGTCAGGGCGTAGTACGCCAGCAGGGCGCGGTGCGGCCGGAGCGTTCCGCGGCCGCCCTCGAGCCCGGGGATGGCGGCGCTGCCCGCCGGGGATGCAGGAGCGGACACAACGCCGTGGTGCGCGTTCGTGACTGTGTTCATGGCAGGACGATCAGACGATAACCGGTTCGGCGGCCAGGGGCCAGGTACCCGGAGGCCGGCATCGCGGCCGCACTGCCCTACGACAGAACGGGCGAGCGGGTTCCGACCTGACTCCGGCCGCGGACTCGCGCCGCGGACCGGGATCGTGTAGGATGGGGCGTGTGACGGGACCACGGCACGCGATGATCGAGATCGAGCGGCGCTTCCTCTGCCGCGTCGCGGATACCGCTGCGCTGGAGCGCGAGGGCCGCAGAATGGCCATCCAGCAGGGCTACCTCACGCTCGGCGCGCCCACGGTGCGGATCCGCCAGAAGGATGGCGCGTACCTGCTCACCATCAAGTCCGGCAGCGGGCGGGTACGGCAGGAGGTGGAGGTGCCCGTCGGATCCGCCGAGGGCGAGACGCTCATGGCGATGGCGGGCGAGCACCGGCTCGAGAAGGTCCGTTACGCGGTCGGCCGGTGGGAGATCGATATCTACGGCGACAAGCTCGCCGGCCTCGTCCTCGCCGAGGTCGAACTCGAGCACGAGGACGAGCCCCTGCCCCCGCCGCCGGCCTGGCTCGAGCTGGCGCGGGAGGTCACGGACGACCCCGCGTTCACGAACCAGCGGCTCGCGCGGCTCGGCCCGGACGAGGCGGCGCGGTTCGTGCGCGAGGCCAACGCGTCCCGCGACGGCCGGCGAGCATCGGGGCGCGCAGGGGTGTAGAAGGCAGCCGTAAGGCCGGCCGAGCGACGCTGCGGCCGGAAAACACGAGAACGGAAGCGAGGGAGGACGCGTGAGCGAGTCAAGGACCGAAACGCCGGGCGTCATGATGGATCCGGTCAGCGAGCGGCTGTTCCGGGCGCGGACCATCATCATCAGCGGCGAAATCAACCAGCAGCTCGCCGCGCGCGTGACCGGGCAACTGCTCGCCATGGCTGCGGACTCGGATGATCCGATCACGATCTTCATCAACTCCCAGGGCGGCCACATCGAGTCCGGCGACACGATCCACGACATGGTGCGGTTCATCAAGCCGCGCGTGCGGATGATCGGCACCGGCTGGGTGGCGAGCGCCGGAGCGCTGATCTACGTCGCGGTGCCGCGTGAGGACCGCTTCTGCCTGCCCAACACCCGCTTCCTGCTGCACCAGCCGGCGGGTGGCGTGGGAGGCAGCGCCGCAGACATCGACATCGAGGCGCGCGAGATCCTGCGGATCCGGGACCGGGTGAACCGCATTATCGCGCGGCAGACCGGCCAGCCGCTCGAGCGCATCGAGGAGGACACGCGGCGCAACTTCTGGCTGGACGCGGCCGCCGCCGTCGAGTACGGGCTCGTCGGCCGGATCATCGAGACCGTGGACGAGCTGAGCTGAACGAGCGAGTCCAGAGGCCCTCGAGGCGGCCCGACGCGCAGAGCCGACCCTACACGACAGGAGGCACGATGCGAGGTGCGATGACGCTCGCTGCGGTGGCCGGCGGCCTCGCGCTCGGCCTTGTCGCTGCCGCTGCACCCGCGGCCGCGCAGCAGAAAGCGGGTGAGACGCCGCCGAACACCCTCACGGCCGAGGAGGAGGCGGCAGGCTGGCGCCTGCTCTTCGACGGCAAGACCACGGCCGGTTGGCGCGGCTACCGGAAGCAGGGCATGCCCGAGGGCTGGCAGGTCGTGGATGGCGCGCTCACCCGGGTCGGCCCGGGTGGCGACATCATCACCGTGGACCAGTTCCAGGACTTCGAGCTCACCCTCGAGTGGATGGTCGCGCCCGGCGGCAACAGCGGCATCTTCTTCCGCGCCAGCGAAGACACGGAGTGGATCTACCAGAACGCGCCGGAGATGCAGGTGCTCGACGACGCGGCGCACCAAGACGGCCTCCAACGGGAGACCGCCGCCGGCTCCAACTACGGCCTGCACCCGGCGCCCGAGGGCGTGGTGAAGCCCGCGGGCGAGTGGAACAGCGTGCGCATCGTCGTCCGCGGCAACCACGTCGAGCAGTGGCTGAACGGCGTGAAGGTCGTCGAATACGAGCTCGGCAGCCCGGATTGGGAACAGCGGGTCGCGAAGAGCAAGTTCGCCGCATGGCCGCAGTACGGCCGCAACCCGCGGGGGCACATCGGGCTCCAGGACCACGGCGACCGCGTCGCTTTCCGCAACATCAAGATCCGCGAGCTGAAGTGACGGGCCGGCCCGGCGCGGCGCCGCTCGGACCCGCGGTCCCAGCCCACCAGGTGCCCCGGATGCGTGTGGCGCCGCCCTCACCCGGCGCCGTATCCGGTCCTATCCCATTGTCCCGAAAGCTTTTCTGCGGCACACGCCGTGCAATGATCCGCCAGTGAGCGAGAAAACCGAACCCTGGCGGAGGGTGGTCACGATGCGTGATCTCCTGCAACGGGTGCCCGGCGCCCGCAGCAGCAGCTTCTGGTACAACCTGTGTCTGGCGACGATCGGCGTCTCGCTGGGGCTCTACCTGGCGAACCGCAAACACGCGGCGCTGTTCGTCGGGCTGTGGCCGGCGACGTTCGCGACACTGGGCAACCGGGCGGAGCTGAACGAGGAGATCATCGAGCTGGCGACGGGGCAGCCGATCCAGGAGCTCGGCAGCGGCACGCAGGTGATGCCGCAGGCGTTCGGTGCGTCCACGGGCGAGCAAGTCACGCTGGAGCGCCCGGCCGCGTAGCGTTGCGCGCCTCCCGAGGCGTGCCGCCAACCGCGAGAGGAGCGGCGGGCCCGTGGGGATGAGCGGAGAACGGGCCCGCCCCTCGCGGCCTCAGCGCGCCCGGATCCTCACCGTGCGTTCCAGCTCGTCCCGGGCCTGGAGGATGCGCTTGCGGATGTCCGTGGGCAGTTCGGGGTGCGCGGCGAGGAACGCATCCACTTCGGCGAGCGCGCGTCCGGAGGTCTGCCCGCCGACGAACGCCGCGATCCAGCTCGGCAGGAAGAAGATGCGGCGGTTGTCCCGGATCCACTCGGACTTCTCGAGCGCTGGCCTGAGGTACTCCAGCGTGAGCTCTGCGTGCAGCGGGTCGTTGAACGCGCCGAGACTCGCGGTCACCCACTCCTCGTTGAGCGCGGGGTCGTCCAGGTAGCGCGCGAAGTAGGCGGCCTTGGCCTCGGCGTCCGGGATCGACGCTCCGGCAACGAACGCGGAGCGCTGCGCCTCCGGCGACGTGTCCCGCGCCCGCTCCGCAGCCAGACGCACACGCGCGCCGGGCGCGTCCAGCGCCACGAGGCGGCGCACCGCGGCCCAGCGACTCGGGCGGCCGAGCGGCTCGCCTGCGAAGGTGCGTCTGCCGTCGAGGAACGCCTCCAGCACCGCGATCGCTCCGGGCGTGCGGGCGGTGGTGAGGAACGCGTCCAGCGCGGCCTTGCGCAGGCCGTAGTCGAGCGACGGGTCGTCCATGCGCGCGAGAAGCGTGCGCTCCGCCAGCCGCTGGAGCCGCTCCTGCGCCTCGCCCGGCGGGACGTAGCGTTCGAGAGCGTCCAGGGCACGGCTGAGGATCACGCCCGCGATCTGCTCATCCCTCTCTGCGGGCAGCGCCGCGAGCACCCGCTCCACGTACAGCTCCGGCGCGAGCCGGGCCTCGCGCACGAGGTCCCACAGCGCACCCCACGCCATCGCGCGGCGCAGGTCGTCGTCGATGCCCGCCGCGTGATCGAGCATCCACGCCGCGGAAGCGGAGTCCGGCAGGAAGAGGCCGTAGCCGTAGTCGCCGTCGTTCGGGAAGACGACGGCGGGCGCCGGCAGCCCCGCGGCTTGCTCCACCACCGTGCGGTGGCCGCTGAACGTGACGTCGAAGACGACGTCGTCGCCCTCCTCGTAACCGAGGCGAACGCGCACCTTGCCGGGCCACGCGCCGCCCGGGTCGCCGGGCAGTGGACGGGCGGGCCGCTGCACCAGCGCGAGCTCGCGGATGCGGCCGTCTTCCACACGCACCTCCGTCTCGATCACGGGCATGCCCGGGCGCAGGAAGTAGTGCTCGCCGAACGGCGTCAGGTCCATGTCCGCGGCTTCGCCAATGGTGGCGAGCAGCTCCTGCCACGTCGCGTTGCCGTACGCGTAGCGCTTCAGGAACCGCTGCACGCCCGCGCGGAACCGGTCTTCGCCCACCAGGAACTCGAGCTGCTTGAGCACGGCCGGCGCCTTGTTGTAGACGATCGGGCCGTAGTTGCTCTTGGCCAGGTCGAGTGAAGGCAGCTCCTGCCAGACCGGGCTCGTGCCGGAGGTCGCGTCGACCGCGTACGCCGGCGGCTTGGTCCGGAGGTAGAACGTCTTCCACGCGCCGCTCTCCGGGTGCAGCTCCTGCTGGAGCTTGGCGGCCATGAACGTGGCGAAGCCCTCTTTCAGCCACAGATCGTCGAACCAGCGCATGGTGACGAGATCGCCGAACCACTGGTGCGCGACCTCGTGGTAGATGGTGGCCGCCCGACCCACGCGCTCGGCCAGCGTCGGCCGTTCACGGAAGACGAACCGGCTCTCGTTGTAGAAGATCGCGCCCACGTGCTCCATTCCGCCGAACGGGAACGCGGGCGCGAGGAGCAGGTCCATCTTCGCGAACGGGTACGGATAGTCGAAGTACCGCTCCAGCCACTCGAGCGCCGTTCGGTTGATGCGCAGCAGCGTGTCCGCGTCCACCTCCCGGGCGCGAGAGCGCCGCACGTAGAGGGACGACGACGTCGTCCCTCCGTGTCCGGGGCGTTCGATCACGGTCCACGGCCCGGCCGCGAACGCGGCGAGGTAGGTGCTGATGGGCTCGGTGGGCGCGAAGACCCACTGCACGGCGCCGTCCGGCAGGGCGGTCGTGTCCTCGAGCACGCCGTTGGTCAGCACGCGCCAGCCCGCGGGCGCGGTGATGCGCCAGCGGAAGCGCGCCTTGAGGTCCGGCTGGTCGAAGACCGGGAAGAGCTGCTGGGCGTCGGACGGCACGAGCAGCGTGTAGAGGTAGCGCGCGCCGTGGTCGGCCGGGTCGTCGAAGCGGATGATGCTGGCGCCGGCGGGCGCGATGGCGGCGACGAAGTCCACCTCGATGCGGTGCCGGCGCCAATCGGCCCCGCCCCTGGTCGCGCCGCGGCTCGCGTTCCGAGATCCGCCGTCCGGCGCGCTGCTCGCGGATGCGTCCGCCGCGTGATCGTCTCCGCGGAAGTGTGCCGCAGGGATCACCACGTGGTCCTCGCGCCACTCTGCGTCCGGCGCGGGGCGACCATCCACCCGGACCGTGCCGAGCTCGAGCCCGCGGAAGTCGAGCACGAGGTCATCCGCGCCGCCGTGACGCTCGAGCGTGATGGTCACCGAGCCGGGCGCGCGCGTGCTGTCCCGCACCTCGAGCACGAGCTCGTAGGCGACGCCGCGGAGCGTGGCCGTGCGGTGGCGCGCCAGCTCCAGCGAGACACCGGGCTCCAGCGGCGGCAGGGTCACGGCGTTGGTCTCCGCCTGGTCCTCGCCCAGGGCGGCGCAGGCGGCGAGGAACGCGTAGGCGCCGGCAAGGAGCACGGCCACGCGTCCGACGGGCCGCGGCGTCGCCGTGAACACGTGGGCGCTAGGCTCGGGGGGCATGGCATCCCCTCGGATCAGGAAGCCGGATCGCGGTCGCGGCGTCCGCCGTCCACGATCGCCTGGTACACCAGCGCGCGCAGTCTGGCGTGGTCGTCGATCGTGCCGGCCGGGTTGAGCTGTGTGAGGTAGACCACCACCAGCTCCTCGCGGGGATCCACCCAGTAGTGTGAGTGGTACGCGCCGCCCCAGCCGTACTCGCCCAGGGAGCCCGGCAGTCCGCGGGCGCCCAGGTCCGTCACCACCGAAAAGCCCAGCCCGAAACCCTCGCCCGGCCGGCCGTAGCGCTCGCCGATGTGGTCCGTGGTCATGAGCTCGACGGTCTTCGGGGAGAGCAGCCGCACGCCGTCCAGCTCGCCGCCGTTCAGGAGCATCTGGAGGAAACGCGCGTAGTCGCTCGCGGTGGAGACGAGGCCCGCGCCGCCGGAGAACGCCTTGCGCGGGCCGTCCACGTACGCGCCCTGGCCGACCATGCCGCCCGGGTCCGGCGCGCGCTCGATCGTGCCGTCTTCCCGGGCGGAGTAGACGACCGCGAGGCGATCGCGTTTGGAGGGCGGCAGGAAGAAGTGCGTGTCCCGCATCTTCAACGGCTCGAAGATGCGCGTACGGAGGAAGTCGTCGAGCGAGAGACCGGATACGCGCTCGACCAGCACGCCCAGGATGTCCGTCGCGTAGCCGTAGACGAAGCGCTCGCCCGGCTGGGCGTCGAACGGCAGCGCGGCCATGCGCTGGACGATCGCCGCCATCGGCTCGTCCCGATCTGCGAAGTACCAGCCCTGGATGCCGGCCTCGGCCCAGCGGTCCCGCGCGATGCCGTACCCGTAGCCGATGCCGGCGGTGTGGGTCAGCAGGTCGCGGATCGTGATCGGGCGCCGTGCGGGCACGACGTCGTAGCCCTCGCCGTCCGCGCGTCGCACCGCGACCGTCGTCTTCTGGAACTCGGGCAGGTACACGCCGACCGGGGCGTTGATGGACAGCTTGCCCTCTTCCTGGAGCATCATGACCGCGACGCTGACCAGCGCCTTGGTCTGCGAGGCGATGCGGAAGATGGCGTCCGTGGTCATCGGCGCGCCGGCCTCGCGGTCGCGCATGCCGAACGCCTCGAAGTAGGCGACCTTGCCGCGTCGCGCGATGAGCACGACCGCGCCGGCGAGCTGCCCGTCCGCGACGTAGCGCTCGAACGTGGCGGTGAGACGCTCGAGCCGCTCGCTGGACATGCCCACGTCCTCGGGCCGGGCGCGCGGGAGGTCCTGGGCGAGGAGTGGCTGGGCGAGGAGGAGCAGGAGGAGCAGCAGCGGTCGGAGCGGCGATGCACGGCGGATCGGTCGCATGGTGTGGTGGTCTCCCTCTCGATCGGTGGTCGTTGACGGGGATCGGGATCCGGGATCATGCGAGGGGAGGCCGCGGACGCGCAACGGGCCGCGGTGGCTCGCGCCGGTATGACCGGGGACGCGCCGACTCCGAAGGTCGTCGGCTCGGCCCTCCGGACGCCTGCCCGCGGCGCTGCCGCGGACCGGCCCTTCCTTGACGCGGCCGCGAGCACCGCCTCAGACTATCCCCGTCCAGCCGCGACAACGTGACCGTTCCCGGACCCCCTCGGGACCCCAACGCGAGCGTTCGCCATGGCATCCACCGCCTCGATCCGCGTCAAGCTGTCCGCCATGATGTTCCTCCAGTACTTCGTCTGGGGCGCCTGGTTCGTCACCATGGGCACGTACCTGGGTCAGGGGCTGCGCTTCGACGGCGGACAGATCGGGCTGGCCTACGGCAGCACGGCGATTGCGGCGATGATCTCGCCGTTCTTCGTCGGCATGGTCGCCGACCGCTTCTTCGCCACGGAGAAGATCCTCGCCGCGCTGCACATCCTGGGTGGCGTGCTGCTGTACTGGGCGTCCACGCTCGAGTCGTTCGGCGCGTTCTACGCCGTGCTGATCGCCTACGCGCTCTGCTACATGCCCACGCTGGCGCTGACCAACTCGATCTCGTTCCACAACATGGAGGACCCGGCGAAGGAGTTCCCGCGCGTCCGGGTGCTGGGCACGATCGGCTGGATCGTGGCGGGGATCCTCATCGGCCGGCTGGGCGTGGAGGCGACCGCGATCCCGATGCGCATTGCGGCGGCCGCGTCGGTCGTGCTCGGGCTCTACTGCTTGGCACTGCCGCACACGCCGCCGAAGGCATCGGGACCGGTGACGGCGCGCGCCGTTCTCGGGCTGGATGCGCTCTCGCTCATGCGCGACCGCTCGTTCGCCATCTTCGTGATCGGCTCGTTCCTGATCTGCATCCCGCTCCAGTTCTACTACGCCTTCACGAACCTCTTCCTCAACGAGGTCGGGATGCCCGAGCCGGCGACGAAGATGACGTTCGGCCAGATGTCCGAGATGCTCTTCATGCTGGTCATGCCGTGGTTCCTGGTGCGGCTGGGCGTGAAGAAGGTTCTGCTGATCGGGATGGCGGCGTGGGCGGCGAGGTACCTGCTGTTCGCGTACGGCGATGCGGGCTCGCTGATCTGGATGCTCTACATCGGCATCATCCTGCACGGCGTCTGCTACGACTTCTTCTTCGTCACCGGCCAGATCTACGTGGACCAGCAGGCGAGCGTCCAGATCCGCGCCGCCGCGCAGGGGTTCCTCGCCTTCGTGACCCAGGGCGTGGGGATGTTCATCGGCGCGTGGGCGTCCGGGCGCATCGTCGAGGTGTATACCCTGACGGACCCGACCGGCGTGGTTTCGCACGACTGGCAGACGATCTGGCTGGTCCCGGCCATCGGCGCGTTCGTCATCCTGCTGCTGTTCGCCGCGCTGTTCCGGCCGGCCGCGGCGCCCGCGCCCGCGCCCGCTGCGGCGGTGGCGGGGGGGTGAGGCGGGCTCCCGGAGCGCCATCTCCGAGGGGGCCCGCCGCGGCGGGATGTCTCGCACCGTGCCGCGCACCCTGGTGCCGTCCCGGATCACCGGGATCGAGGACTCCGGTTCCTCCGCCACCACGATGGTGCCGGCGTGGTGCGCCCACGGCAGGAGACTCCTACCCGTGCGGCCGGTGAGCGGCGGCGTGCGGACTCGAGTGCGTCGATGACGGTCTAGTCCCATCATCCGGTCCAGCCGCCTCTCGGGCGAGCGGACTTCGTCTTGCCGGCGCGGCCAACTTCCACGCTCGCGGAGCCGTGCACCGTTGCGTTGGAACCTCGCCGCGCCCGGTGCAGCCAACTTCCATGGCGCCAGCCCGTGCGTGCCTGCGTTGGGATTTTGCCGCTCCGAGCACGGTCGACTTCCCTGGCGTCGGGCCGTGCCGCGGCGAGGGGGGAAGTTTTCCGCGCCCCCGCCGGGAGGGCGGCATGCGCTGCGCGGCCGCACGAGCGCCTGCCGCTCCCATCGCCAGCCCGCGTTGTCGGGATCGGCCCCCGGCGTGACTGATCGGCCCCGAGGTGACTGAGCAGTACTGGCCGCAGTCGCCAACGTAGCCGTTGGCGGCCCAGCAGCTCCCGAACGTGCGGCGTGTGCATCCCGTACGCCGCGAGCAACGGCACCGGTAGCGCCGCCGCCCTCGTCGACCCGTGCACGATCCTGCCCGCCGTCAGGCGTGCCCAGATGATCTTCCGGAACGGTAGCCCGGACCTGGCCTCGTCGGGCTCCGGCCAACGTGGCATCGGGGTCAGCGGGATCCGGTGGCGCGCTCGCTCGTTCGCCGCGCGCCGGCGCCGCGGGTCTTCGCTGCCCGCTTGGTGGCGCCGCGCGTCTTCGCCGCGCGCTTCGTGGCACTGCGCTTCGACGAGGCGCCCTCCGCGGTGCTGCGCTTCGCTGCGCTCGGCTTCGTCGCGCCAAGCTTGGCGGCTTCCCGCTTGGCCGCGCTGCGGCGCTTCGTGGGGGAGGCCCGCTTGGTGGTGCTGCGCTCTGCCGCGCCCCGGGCCTTCGTGGTGGTCTTCTTCGTTGCGGCGCGCTTCGCCGCCCCGCGCTCGTTCGCGGCCCGCTTGGTCGCAGTGCGCTCGGCGCCAGCCCGCTTCGCGGCACTGCGCTTCGCGGTGCTCCGCTTGGTCGCGCCGCGCTTGACGGTGCTGCGCTTTGCCGCGCTGCGCCCGGACGCCGATCGTTCGGTCGTGCTGCGCTTGCCCGTGGCGCGCTTCGTCGCCGCGCGCTTGGCGGTGGCCTGCGTCGCGGTGCCTCGCGACCGGGTGCTGCGCGTCTTCGCGCTGCCCTTCTTGGCGCTCCGCTTGGCCGTCCGGCGTTCGGCGCGCAGCCGCCGCTCCTCGCGCGCCATCCGCTCGCGGAACCGGCGCTTGTTGCCCAGGATCGTGCCACGACACTTGGGCGAGCCGCAGTAGCAGGGGTAGCGCGCCTTCACCGCCGCCGTGTGCGGCTCGTCCAGGATGTACGAGTAGTCGTACGTCAGCTCCTCGCCCGGCTCGATGTCGCGGATCGTCTCGATGAAGATGCGGCCATCCTCCTCCACCGCCTCGCAGTTCGGATCGCAGGAGTGATTGATCCAGCGCGCGTCGTTGCCGTACCTCCCGCCGTCGATCACCGTCTTGTCGTCCACGGCGAAGAGGAAGGTGTGGTGGGGCTGGATGCTGTCGTCGTAGCGGCGGTCGGCCTCTTCCCAAGTGATCCGTTCGCCCTTGTACTCGATCAGGCGTGTGCCCTTCGGAATGCGGCGTGTGGCGAAGACGCCCTTGCCGTGGATCTTCGAGCGGCGAACCTCAAAGGGACGAGGCATCGGCTACTCCTGTCATGGGGTCTCGAAGCCCGCAGCAGCGGGCCGTGGTCGTCGGTCTTGGAATCGCGCGCCAGAGTCTACATGCGCCTCTGTGCGTGCGCCAGACCACTCGGGGCGCTCGTGTGTCGGTCGGGACGCTGGTGCACCGGTCGGGACGCTCGTGGGTCGGAGCGCGGCCAGCATGGCGTCGATGTCCGGCGCCGCCGGTGTGGCGTGGACGTGCAGTGCAGAGGGCGGCCGCCTCCGGCTCGCCTTGCCGGGCGCGGGGGCGCGTCGTAACCTCCCCATCCCCCAGGATCCAGCGAATCCGTTCCCACGGCTCTCGGAGCGCACCCATGCCGAAGTCGAAGCTCGTCGCATCACCGCTTGCAGCCCGGCTGTCTGCTCCGTTCCTCGCTCTGGTGCTCGCGGCACTCGCCCTGTCCGCCCCAGCAGAGGCGCAGTCCAGGCGGCTGCATCAGCTCCTCGATGAAGTCACCGCCGAGGTCGAGGCGAACCGGAAGCTGACGCAGGTGATGGTGGACAAGATCTTCAGCTTCTCGGAGCTCGGGTTCCAGGAGTACGAGACGTCACGTTACCTGGTGAACCTCCTGCGCGAGAACGGGTTCGAGGTCCAGGAGGGCGTGGCCGGGATCCCCACGGCGTGGTGGGCGACGTGGGGCTCGGGCAAGCCCGTGATCGCGCTGGGCAGCGACATCGACGGCATCCCGAAGGCGAGCCAGAAGCCGGGCGTCGCCTACCACGACCCGCTGGTCGAGGGGGCGCCGGGCCACGGCGAGGGGCACAACGCGGGGCAGGCGGTGAACGTGACCGCCGCGCTCGCGGTGAAGAAGATCATGGAGCGGGAGAAGATCCCCGGCACGCTCGTGCTCTGGCCCGGCGTGGCCGAGGAGCTTGTCGCGGGCAAGGCCTGGTTCGTCCGGGACGGGCTGTTCAAGGACGTGGACGTGGTGATCTTCACCCACGTCGGGAGCAACCTGGGCGTGAGCTGGGGCGACGCGAGCGGGACCGGTCTCGTCTCGGTCGAGTTCACGTTCACGGGTGAGGCGGCGCACAGCGCGGGTACGCCGTGGCGCGGTCGCAGCGCGCTGGACGCGGTGGAGCTGATGAACGTGGGTTGGAACTACCGGCGCGAGCACCTGCGGCCCGAGCAGCGCTCCCACTACGTCGTGACCGATGGCGGCGACCAGCCGAACGTCGTCCCGTCGCGCGCCTCGGTCTGGTACTACATCCGCGAGATCTCGTACCCGGAGATCCGCCGCAACTTCGACATTGCGATCCGCATCGCCGAGGGCGCGGCACTGATGACGGACACGAAGATGACGTACCGGATCTTGGGCACGGCCTGGCCGCGGCACTTCAACAAGGTGATCGCAGAGACCGTGTACCGGCACATCCAGGCGGTGGGCCTGCCCGAGTGGAGCGAGGCGGACCAGGCGCTGGCGCGTGCGGTGCAGAAGGAGGTCGGCAGCAGCGACACCTCCGGTCTCGCGACGCGGCTGGACTCGCTCCAGGGGCCGGTCCGCCGGCCCGTCAGCGGCGGCTCGGACGACATCGGCGACGTCTCCTGGGTCGTCCCCACGGTCACGCTGCGCTTCCCCTCGAACATCCCGGGGCTGCCGGGGCACCACTGGTCGAGCGCCATCGCCATGGCCACGCCGATCGCGCACAAGGGCGCGACGGCCGGCGCCAAGGTGCTGGCCCGGGCGACGCTCGAGCTGTACATGACACCGAAGCTGATCGAGGAGGCGTGGGCCTATTTCCACGAGGTCCAGACGAAGGAGATCAAGTACACGCCGTTCATCACGGCGAACGACCCGCCCGCGATCTGGCTGAACCGGGAGACCATGGAGCGGTACCGGCCGGAGCTGCGGAAGTACTACTACGACGAGACGCGCTTCGACACGTACCTCGAGCAGCTCGGCATCACGTATCCGACGCTGAGGCGGACCGAAGCGACGGGGAGGCAGTAGCGTCTTGCGAGGTAGGTGGGTGAGGGCGGGGGCGCCGTGCCGCCCCGGCCGCCCGGGCGCCCGCCTCCCCGCGCGCCGCCACCGGGGAGGACGGGGCGGCTCCGGCTGCAGTCAGCGGTACTTCACGCCCAGTACGCCACTCCCGGCGGCTCCGCGATCACCACGCCCTTCAGGAACGCGATCGCCTTGCGCAGCCCTTCGGCCGGAGACATCAGGCTGTCCTCGTGCTCGATGCTGATGACGTGGTCGTAACCCACCATGCGGAGCGCGCTGACGATGTCCTTCCACACCAGGGCGTCGTTGCCGTAGCCGATGGTGCGGAAGATCCAGGAGCGCTCGGCCTCGCGGGTGTACTTCTTGGCGTCCAGCACGCCGTTCACCGCGATGTTGTGCCGGTGCAGGCGGCAGTCCTTGGCGTGGACGTGGAAGATCGCTTCGCCCAGCGCATGGATCACCGCCACCGGGTCGGCGCCCTGCCAGAAGAGGTGGCTGGGGTCGAAGTTGCACCCGATCACGTCCGGCGCGATCGCGCGCAGCCGGAGCATCGTCTCCGCGTTGTAGACCACGAAGTTCGGGTGCATCTCGATGGCCACCTTCACACCCGCCCGCCGGGCCGCCCGCGCCGCCTCCGTCCAGTAGGGCACCACCCGCTCGCGCCACTGCCACTCCAGCATCTCGGCGAACTCGGGCGGCCAGGGCGAGACGATCCAGTTCGGCTGCGTCGCGTCCGGCCCCCCGCCCGGGCAGCCGCTGAACGTGATGACCCGGTCCACGCCGAGCCGGGCCGCGAGCTCGAGCGTCCTGTCGAACACCGCTCGGTGCGCAGCGGCGATCCGCTCGTCCGGGTGCAGCGGGTTGCCGTGGCAGGACAGCGCGCTCAGCACCAGGCCGCGCCGCTCGATCGCCCTGCGGAACGCGTCCAGCTTCGCCGCGTCGGAGAGCAGCGCGTCCGGGTCGCAGTGCGCGTTGCCGGGGTACGCGCCGGTGCCGATCTCGACGGCCTCGACGCCTGCGTCCACCAGGTAGTCCAGCGTCTCCTCGAGCGGCCGGTCGCCGAACAGGACCGTGAACACGCCGATCTTCATGGCCGAGCCCTCGTCGTTTCGCGTACGGTGGAGGAGAAGGGGTGATCACCCGCGCGTGGGCAGGGGGCCCGCCTCGCCGACCTGAGCCCGGCCCGCGCGGCCGCGGCATCCGGTGATGCAGACCGACGCGCCCCGTGCCCCGCCGCGCGCACTCAGACCCGTTCCCAGGCGCCGCTGGCCGTGGAGCGCTCGATGGCCGCGAGGACCCGCTGCGTGCGTACGCCGTCCTCGAAGCTGGGCTCCGGGACCCGGCCGTCGGCCAGCGCCTCGAGCAGGTCGTAGATCGTGTGCGTGAACGTGTGCTCGTAGCCGATGATGTGGCCCGGCGGCCACCACGCGTCCACGTACGGGTGCGTCGGGTCCGTGGCGAGGATCGTCCGGAAACCCTGGACCTCGGGTGGATCGCCGCGCAGGAAGAGCTCGAGCTCGTTCATGCGCTCGAGGTCGAAGGCGAGACTGCCCTCGCTGCCGTTGATCTCGAACCGGTTGTGGTTCTTGCGGCCGGGCGCCATGCGCGTCGCCTCGACGGAGCCGACGGCGCCGTTCTCGAACCGCACGAGGGCGAGCGCGGCGTCGTCGACCGTGACCTCCCCTCTCTGGTTCGGCTCGTCCGGCAGCGGGCGCTCGTGTATGAACGTCTGCAGCAGCCCGCTGACCTCCCGGATCTCGCCGACCAGGAACCGGGCGAGGTCGATGGTGTGGGAGGCGAGGTCGCCGAGCGCGCCGGAGCCGGCGATCTCGCGGCGCAGCCGCCAGACGAGCGGGAACTCCGGGTCCACGATCCAGTCCTGGAGGTAGGTGCCGCGGAAGTGGCGGATCTCGCCGAGCCGGCCCTCCTGGATCAACCGCTTGGCGAGCATCACGGCGGGCGCGCGCCGGTAGTTGTGGCAGACCATGTGGATCACGCCCGCCTCCTGGGCGGCGGCGAGCATCCGCTCCGCGCTCGGGACGTCGTTGGCGAGCGGCTTCTCGCACAGCACGGTCTTGCCGGCGCGCGCCGCGGCGATGGCGATCTCGGCGTGAGAGTCGCCCGGCGTGCAGATGTCGACGATGTCGATGTCCGGCCGCTCGACGACCTCGCGCCAGTCGGTCGCCGCCTCCTCCCAGCCGTACGCCCGAGCGGCGGCTTCGACCTTCTCGCGCGTGCGGCCCACGATCACCTTGAGCCGCGGCGTGAGCCGCGGGGCGAAGAACGGGGTGACCTGACGCCACGCGTTGCTGTGGGCCTTGCCCATGAACGCGTAGCCGATCAGTGCGACGTTGACGGTGGACATGGTCCCGGGCTCGGATCGGGGAACGGAAAGCGCGTGTACGGTTCGGTCGGGGCTACAGCGTTGTCAAGGGAATGCTGCCGACGGCCATCGAGCGGCGGCTGCATCAGAGCATCTCCGGTCGGAACTTGGATCGCCGGCTGATGATCTTGCCGGAGACCATGAACACGCCGTCGCCCGTGTAGTGGAGCGTCTCGGGATACTTCGGCGATGGGGCGACGTGCGCCTTCACCACCTCGAAGATGAAGAAGTTGTAGCGGTCGACGAGCGCGTCGTCGTAGAGCCGGCACTCGAAGTTCGCGTGGCACTCGCGGATCAGCGGCGCGCCGACCTCCTCCGCCTCGTCGGGCGTGAGCCCGAAATGCGCGAACTTGTCGATCTCGGCGCCCGTCGTGTTTCCGATTCCGACGACCACGTCCGTCAGGGCCGTGGTCGGCAGGTTGATGACGCACTCGCCGCTCTCGCGGATCATGCGGAAGCTGTGGTTGGCCTCGGAGATGACGCAGCCCACCAGCGATGGCGTGAACTCCATCACGGTGTGCCAGCCGAGCGTCATGATGTTGGTCCGCCCTTTCCACTTCGATGAGACGAGGACGATCGGGCCCGGCTCCAGGTAGCGGCGGACCTGACTGACCGGGAAGTCGCGCTTCTTCGGGTACCTCGGCATGGGCGCTCAGGTCTCGCTGAGACCCAGCTTGGCCAGCGCCTCGGGCGGGCAGCCGGTCCACTCCGCCACGTAGGTGTTGCCCATGTACTGGAGGTCCTCCATCCCCATCTTGCTGGTGAAGAAGCCGGTCGCGGTGAGGTCGCGGAAGCTGTTGAAGAAAGCGACGCCCTCGGCCACCTCGGGCCGGGCGCGGGCCGGCCAGGCGATCTCGTCCAGCACCGCGCGTCGCTCCGCGTCGGACGCGGAGAGGAAGTCCTTGCCGTGGCGCAGCCGGCAGCGCGCGTCGAGCCAGGCGAGCCCCCTGCGCATCGCCTCCTGCCGCTCCGGCATGTCGACCATGATGAAGTCCATGAACTCCGGCACGCCGGCGTCCGTCGCGCTGCCGGAGCGCTCGTCCGCTGGTATGATCATGTCAACCAGCACGCGCACGGTCTCCCACTCGTGCGGGGTGAAGAACTGCGGCTGGTACGCTTCGCCCGTGGCCGCGGCCGCCTTCCTCGCCGCGGTCGCACGCAACGACGCCTGCTCTGCCTCCACCGTCGTCCACGTGAACGCCGCGAGCGGCACGGCCGCCATCGCGGCGAGCGCTTCGCGCCGGGTCATGTCTGCCATAGGGGGCTCCTTCCGGTTGCCTCGGGCCGGGGCAAGGACGGGGGCGTGGGCAGGGTAGTCGCCCGTCCGGTCCCTCGCATGATTGTCTCTCCAGCCCCGGCCAGTCCCTCAGCGAGGCGCCGGATCCGGATCCGAGAACCGAGCTCGTCCCCCTTACCCTCGCCCTCGCCCTCTGCTCTCAGATCTCACCGGCGTTCCTCAGCTCCACGATGTGGTCCGCCGTGCGCCACGCCAGCGCCAGGATCGTCCACGTGGGGTTCTTGTCCGGCTGCGAGACGAACGGCCCGCCGTCGGCGATGAACAGGTTCTTCACGTCATGGGCCTGGCACCAGCGGTTCACCACGCTGGTGTTCGGGTCATCGCCCATCCGCGTGACGCCCAGCTCGTGGATGATCCGGCCGCCGTTCGCGATGCCGTAGCCGCGGTCCCGGCCGGGCATCGGGGTGAGGACCTTGCCGCCCATGTCCTCGATGAGCGCGCGGAACGTCTCCTGCATGTGGCGCACCTGGTTGATCTCGTAGTCGCTCCACTTCCAGTGGAAGCGCAGCACCGGGATGCCCCACTGGTCCTTCACCTCGGGGTCGAGTTCGCAGTAGCAGTTCTCGTTGGGGATCATCTCCCCACGGCCGGAGAAGCCCACGGTCGCGCCGTAGTAGCGCCGGTACTGGTCCTTGAGCGCCTTGCCGTAGCCGCCGCCCTCCGGGTAGTTGTGGATCCCGCTCATGAAGCCGAAGCTCGGCATGCGCCGCCCGCCCCACACCTCGATGTGGTAGCCGCGCGGAAAATCCAGCTTCGAGTTGTCCAGCCACCACGGCATGTAGATGTGCATGCCCGCGCCGTCCTCGTTGTGAGGCGGCATGTTCTCCAGAGCGGGGATGTAGCCGGCCACATCCGTGCCCACGGTGTCCGTGAGGTACTTGCCCACGACGCCGCTCGAGTTGGCGAGCCCGTGGGGGAACAGCGACGACTTCGAGTTGAGCAGGATGCGCGCGGACTCGCACGCGCTCGCCGCGAGCACGACGATGCGCGCGCGCACGTGCTTCTCTTGACCCGTCCGCTTGTCGATGTAGATCACGCCGGTGGCCAGGCCGCGGTCGTCGACCGTGACCTCGCGGGCCATCGCCTCGGTGATCAGCGTGAGCCGGCCGGTCGCGAACGCCGGCGGCAGCAGCACGTTGGTCGAGGAGAAGTTCGCGTTCACCGCGCACCCGCGGCCGCACTGCCCGCAGTAGTGACAGGCGGGCCGGCCGTTGTGCGGGCGCGTCAGGATCGACATCCGCGAGGGGATGCACGTGATCCCCAGCCGCTCCGCGGAGCGCTTGACGAGGAGCTCGTAGCAGCGCGGCTTGGGTGGGGGGAGGAAGATGCCGTCCGGCTCGTTGGGCAGGTTCTCGACGGTGCCGTAGATGCCGATGAGCCGGTCGACGCGGTCGTAGTACGGCTTCAGGTCCTCGTAGGAGATGGGCCAATCGTCGCCGAGGCCGTCGATGCTCTTCCGCTTGAAGTCGTACGGGCCGAAGCGGAGCGAGATGCGGCCCCAGTGGTTGGTCCGGCCGCCGACCATGCGCGTGCGGTACCAGTCGAACTGCTCGCCCGGTGCGACGGTGTACGGCTCGCCCTCGATCCACCAGCCGCCGAGCCCGGCATCGAACTCGCCGAAGTGACGCTCGGGCGTGGGGGCTCCGCGCCGCGGCGACTCGTACGACCACTTGAACATCGCCGAGTCCCTGGTGTTGTCCCACGGCACGCCGGCCTCGAGCATGACCACGCGTGCGCCGGCCTCGGTGAGGACCTTGGCGGCCATGCCCCCGCCTGCGCCGGAGCCGACGATGCAGACGTCGTATTCCTGTCGTGGCGTCAGGAGGTACGGCATCGGGGTTCCTCGGGGTCGAGGGGGGACGGGCGCAAGGTAGGGGGGACGGGGCCGGAGGGTCAAGCTGCGAAGGTGGGCGGGCCGCGGACAGCCCTCTGGACACGCCGCGAGGATCGCTCACATACTGCGTGTTAGCGCAGCCGACGCAGCCTGCCCCCACCACATCCCCCGACTCGCGGGGAGGAGCTCCACCATGCGCAGAGTGTACCGCCGAGCCGCCGCTGCGCTTTGTCTCGCGCCGTTCCTCACCGTGTGCGCCAGCGACCGACCCGCAGCGGACCGCGATGCCGCGGCCGGGGCCCGATCTGCCGGCGCGCCGCACGCCGAAGCGCCGACCCAACCCGGCGGGTCACACGCCGATGAGCGTGCCCGAGCCGGAGAGTCACCCGGCGCGCCACTGGAAACCCCGGAACCGCGAATGCTCCGGCTGCTGGGGCCGCTCGTCGTCCCCGACACGACGGGCGCGGAGCGCGCGCTGCTGGACTTCGAGCGGGACAGCGAGCTGGTGCGCGGCTGGCGTGAGCAGGACGGGGCGAACATGGCCCGGCCGGAGCAGCAGGGCGATTACCTCGTGACTGAAACGAAGCACTACTTCATCGCGCTCTCCCCGCTGCCGGATGGCTGGCTGGGCATCGCGGTGACCCCGTCGCACCCCGAGTGGCGTCGGGTCGGCCACGAGTACTGGCGGGTGCACCCCCTCGACCGCCGGATCGAGCGGTTCCGCTATCCCAGCCGCACGGCCGGCTTCGTGGCGGCGTCGGGCCCGGTCGTCTTCGCGCTGGACACGAGCGACGACGGAGTCTACCGGTACGCGTTCCCGGACTGACGGGTCGAGGGCTCGGCCGGCCCGGGAACGGCGATCCGCGGCGAGGGCGACGTGCCCCGGTCGCGACCGGCCCCCGGCGAACGTCGTGCATGCCGCGCGCTTGCACGGCGGCCGGACCGGTGGCTATCCTGGGCGTGCTTCCCGAAAGACCCTCGGAGGAGTATCATGCGCCCCGATGCTCGGTACGCCCCCAGGAGCGTCCTCACGACCCTCGCGCTCGCTCTCGCGCTGATGACCGCCGCCGCGCCCGCCGCCGCCCAGCGCACGATGAAGCCGGTGCTGCACGGCAAGCACTGGATCGCCATCACCGGCAAGCCGCTGGGCGCCACGGCCGGCGCGATGATCTTCCAGAAGGGCGGCAACGCCGTCGACGCCGCGGCCGCCATGCTCGCGGCGGTCTGCACCATGTGGGACACGCTCGGCTGCGGCGGTGAGACGCAGGCGCTGATCTACAACCCCCACACGGGCAAGGTCATCGGCATCAACGCCCACGGCGTCGCGCCCAGCGGGGCGACCGTGGAGTTCTTCAAGAGCAAGGGCATGCGGTACCCGCCCGCCTACGGCCCGCTCGCTGCGGTCACGCCCGGCACGCCGGGCGGCCTGATGGTGATGGTCGCCGAGTTCGGCAGGCTCAGCTTGAAGGACGTGCTCGAGCCGGCGATCCAGCTCGCCGAGGGCTACCCGATCGAAGCCCAGGCCGCGAACGCCATCGAGCGCGAAAAGGAGCGGATCAAGCAATGGCCCTACTCGAAGGCGGTCTTCCTGCCGCACTTGGGCGAGGAGCGGGAGGCACCGCGGCCCGGCGAGGTCTTCCGGCAGCCGGACCTCGCCGCAACGTGGCGGAAGCTCGTCGAGGCGGAGCAGGAGGCGCTGCGCCAGGGCAAGAGCCGCAAGGAGGCGATCTACGCGGCGTACGAGCGCTTCTACAAGGGCGACATCGCGCAGGAGATCGTTCGCTCCATGCAGGAGCAGGGCGGGCTCATCACGCTCGAGGACCTGGCCAACTGGAAGGTCCGCATCGAGGAGCCCGTGTCCACGACGTACAAGGGCATCGAGGTCTACAAGTTGACCCACTGGACCCAGGGCCCTGCGATGCTCCAGGCGCTGAACATCCTCGAGAACGTGGACCTCAAGTCCATGGGCTACAACAGCGCCCGCTACATCCACACGGTCTACCAGGCGATGAGCATGGCGTTCGCCGACCGGGACTTCTACTACGGCGACCCGTACCGCCCGCCGGTGGAGCCGATCCGCGGTCTGCTCTCGAAGGAGTACGCCCGGTCCCGCTTCGAGCAGATCAACTGGGAACGGAACGATCCCGACATCAAGCCGGGCGACCCGTACCCGTTCCAGGGCGAGACCAACCCGTTCCTGCACCTGCTGCGCGACTGGCCGCCGCGGGCGCCCGAGGCGACGACCGCCGCGAGCAGCCCGCAGGCGCTGGATGGCAGCCCTGTGCCCCGCCACGACCGTACGTTCGAGGAGGGCTTCACCGCCGGCACGACCTCGATCCAGGCGGCGGATGCCGAGGGGTGGGTCGTGTCCGCGACGCCCAGCGGCGGCTGGATCCCCGCCGTCATTGCCGGCCGCACCGGCATCGGCATGAGCCAGCGCATGCAGAGCTTCGTGCTGGACGAGCGGGAGAACCCGTTCAACGTCCTGGAGCCGGGCAAGTACCCGCGCGTGACCCTCACGCCGACCATCGCGCTGAAAGACGGCAAGCCGTACCTGTCCTTCGCGGTCCAGGGCGGCGACACGCAGGAGCAGAACCTGCTCCAGTTCTTCCTCAACGTCGTCGAGTTCGGGATGAACGTGCAGGAGGCGGCGGAGGCGGCGAACTTCATCAGCTATCAGTTGCACAGCTCGTTCGACGACCACGCCTCACAGCCCGGGCGGATCACGCTGCACGAGGCCACGCCGCCGTGGGTGCGGGCCGAGCTGCGCCGCATGGGGTACCGGCTGGACTTCCAGCCGCTCACGTCCGGGCCGATCAACGCCATCTACTTCGACCACGAGCACGGTACGTTCTGGGGCGGCTCCAGCAACCACGGCGAGGACTACGGGATCGCATGGTGATGACGACGACATCGACGCGCAGCGCCGCTCGCGCGCTCGTCTTCATCGTCGCCGTGGCGCTCCCGGCGACGCCCGCCTGCGCGCGGCAGAAAGAAGCACGCGCGCCGCACGAGTGGGCGCCCAACGATCCGACGCGCCCGCGGCCGCCCGTCGTGGACCCCGGCCGGCCGCTGGCCGAGGATCCCGCGGGCCGCGTGCCCTCGGACGCGATCGTGCTGTTCGGCGGCGGCGACCTGTCGCGGTGGACGAGCAACGGCGGGGAAGCGAAGTGGAAGGTCGGCGACGGTTGGTTCGAGGTCGTCCCCGGCACCGGCAACCTCGCCACGCGCGACTCGTTCGGCGATGTACAGCTCCACATCGAGTGGGCCGCGCCCTCGCCGCCGCAGGGTACGGGGCAAGACCGCGGCAACAGCGGCGTCTTCTTCATGGGGCGCTACGAGGTCCAGATCCTCGACTCGTACATGAACGAGACCTACGCGGACGGGCAGGCCGCAGCGCTGTACGGCCAGCACCCGCCGCTGGTCAACGCCAGCCGGCCGCCGGGCGAGTGGCAGACGTTCGACATCATCTTCCGCCGACCCCGGTTCGGCGCCGACGGCGAGCTGATCCGCCCCGCGATCGTCACCGTCTTCCACAACGGCGTGCTGGTGCACGACCACGCCGAGATGTTCGGCCCCACGGCGCACATGGCGCGTCGGCCGTACGAGCCGCACCCGGACCGCCTGCCGCTCGTGCTCCAGGACCACGGCCAGCCGGTCCGGTTCCGCAACATCTGGATCCGCGACCTGGAGCGGACGGAGCCGTCGATGTGAGAGTGGACGCCTGGAACGTCACGCCCGCCGAGGCGCGCGAGGTGCAGCTCCGGCTGCGGGAGCGGATCATCATGCGCCCGCCGCGCGGCTTCTCTCCGCGCCTCGTCGGCGGCGCGGACCTCTCCATCCAGCGCTTCAGCCGCCGCGGCTACGCGGGCATCGTCGTGATCGATGCGGACTCGTTCGAGACGGTAGACGAGGCGACGGCGGCGGTGGACGTGACGTTCCCCTACGTCCCCGGCCTGCTCAGCTTCCGCGAGCTCCCGGCCGTCGCCGCCGCATGGCGGCGTCTGCGCACGAAGCCGGATGTCCTCATCTTCGACGGCCACGGCTATGCGCACCCGCGCCGGTTCGGCATCGCCTGCCACGGCGGCCTGCTCTTCGACCTGCCCACCATCGGCTGCGCCAAGTCCATCCTCGTCGGCCGGCACGGCCCGCTGGGCGAGGCGCGCGGCGCCACCGCGCCGCTGGTGGATGACGACGAGGTCATCGGCATGGCGGTGCGGACCCGGGACGGCGTGCGCCCGGTCTACGTCTCCATCGGCCACCGTATGGACCTCGAGACCGCCGTCTCGCTGGTGCTGCGCATGGCCACAGGGTTCCGCGAGCCGGAGACCACCCGCCGGAGCCACCGGCTGGTCAACGAGCTGCGGCGCCGCGCGGAGGCGCGGAGGGGAGAGGCGGTTGACAGCCGGCTCACGCCGTTGCCCGTTTTACGCCCCATGCCGTAGAATGGCTGCGTTCCAGCGCAAACCCTGACCCGCCGCGGACGGCATGCCATGAACCTCGTCTTCGCCGACTGGGCCATTATCGCCGCCTACTTCGTCGCCGCGCTGGCGGTCGGCCTCGCGGTCAGCCGCAGGGCCGGGCGCAGCACGGCCTCCTACTTCCTCTCCGGCCGCAGCATGCCCTGGTGGCTGTTGGGCACCTCGATGGTCGCCACCACGTTCTCCACGGACACCCCCAATCTGGTCACGGACATCGTCCGGCAGAACGGCGTGGCGGGGAACTGGGTGTGGTGGGCGTTCCTGCTCACCGGCATGCTGACCGTGTTCGTCTACGCCAAGTTGTGGCGGCGCGCCGGCGTGCTCACCGACCTCGAGTTCTACGAGCTGCGCTACTCGGGCAAGCCGGCCGCGTTCCTGCGCGGCTTCCGCGCGCTCTATCTCGGCGTGTTCTTCAACGTCGCCATCATGGCGACCGTCACGCTCGCGGCAATGAAGATCGCGGGCGTGCTGCTCGGCCTCTCGCCCGTCGCCACGATCCTGCTCGCGGGCGGCGTGACGGTCGTGTTCAGTATGGCGGGCGGGCTGACCGGCGTCCTGCTCACCGACTTCCTCCTCTTCCTCACGGCAATGGCCGGCTCCATCGCGGCGGCCGTCGTCGCGCTGCGGCACCCGGACGTCGGCGGGCTGTCGAACCTGCTCGCGCACCCCAACGTCGCCGCGAGCATCGACCTGCTCCCGGACTTCTCGGACCCCGCGGCCTACGTCCCCCTGCTCGTCGTGCCCCTCGCGGTGCAGTGGTGGAGCGTATGGTACCCCGGCTCCGAGCCGGGCGGCGGCGGCTACGTCGCACAACGGATGCTCTCGGCCCGCAACGAGCAGGAGGCCACGGCGGCGACGCTGCTCTTCAACGTCGCCCACTACGCGCTGCGGCCGTGGCCGTGGATCCTCGTCGCGCTCGCATCGCTCGTCGTGTTCCCGACCGTGGACTCGCTGCGCGAGGCGTTCCCGAACCTGCCCGAGAGCATCCTCGGCCACGACCTGGCCTACCCCGCGATGCTCACGTTCCTGCCCGCGGGTCTGCTCGGCCTCGTCGTCGCGTCGCTCGCCGCGGCGTACATGTCCACCATCTCGACGCACCTGAACTGGGGCGCGTCGTACGTGGTGAACGACTTCTGGAAGCGCTTCGTCGAGCCGGACGCGAGCGAGCGGCGCCTCGTCCTGGTCGGCCGCGTCTCGACCGTGCTGCTCATGGTGCTCGCCTCGCTGTTCGCGCTGTGGCTCCAGAACGCGCTCCAGGCGTTCCAGATCCTGCTCCAGATCGGCGCGGGCACCGGCCTGCTCTTCATCCTCCGCTGGTTCTGGTGGCGCATCAACGCGTTCAGCGAGCTGGCCGCGATGATCGTCTCGTTCCTCGTCGCGGTCTACCTCGAGCTGGTGCACCCCGCTCTCTTCCCCGCGGCGCCGCTCGGCCCGACGGTCAAGCTGCTGATGGGCGTGGGCATCACGACCGCCGCGTGGATCGCCGTCACGTTCGCCACGCGACCCACCGACGAGGAGACGCTGCGCCGGTTCTACGCGCTGGTGCGGCCGGGCGGGCCGGGCTGGGCGCCGGTGGTGCGCCGCGCCGCCGCGGAAGGGCGCCCGCTGGAGGCCGCCGGCGAGCGCTGGACCGTGCCGCAGGGCATCCTGGCCATGCTCGCGGGCTGCTTCGCGGTCTACTCGGCGCTGTTCGGCATCGGCTCCTGGCTCTACGGCCGCTACCTCGTCGCAGCCGCGCTCACCGCCGTCGCCATCGTAGCGTCCGTCTACCTGGTGCGGGTGTGGGGCGCGGTGAGCCGGGGCGTGCCCGAGCCCGTCGACCGAGAGGTGCCGGCGCAATGACGTCGCGCGTGTCCGCACCCGCGCGCGCTGTGGTCCTCGCCGCGGGTCGTGGCACGCGCATGCGGCGGCCCGCGCCCGCCGTGCCGCTCGACGACGCGCAGCGCCGCATGGCGGACCGCGGGCTCAAGCCGCTGGTCCCGTTCCACGGCCACGCGTACATCGACTTCGTCCTCAGCGCGCTGGCCGACGGTGGATGCCGCGAGGTTTGCATCGTGGTGCCGCGCGGCGACGACGCGATCCGCGCCCACTACGCGGCGATCGGCACACGGCGTATCCGCCTCTCGTTCGCTGCGCAGGACGAACCCCTCGGCTCCGCGCACGCGTTGCTCACCGCGGAGGCGTTCGTCGGGGACGACGAGTTCCTGGTCGTCAACGCGGACAACGTCTACCCGCCCGCCGCGGTCGCCGCGCTGCTCGATGCGCGCGGCAACGCGCTGGCCGGGTTCCGGCGCAGCACGCTCATCGCCGGCGGAATCCCGGCCGAGCGCATCGCGGCGTACGCGCTCGTCCGCGCGGACGGGGAAGGCTTCCTCGCCGAGATCGTGGAGAAACCCGGCCCGGAGGAACTCAGCCGGTTCGGCGACGACGCGCTGGTGAGCATGACGCTTTGGCGCTTCACCCCTGCGATCCTCGATGCGTGCCGCAGCATCGCTCCGTCCGCTCGCGGCGAGTACGAGCTGCCGGACGCGGTTGCGTACGCCACGCGTGAGCTCGGCGCGCGCTTCCGCGTCGTGCCCGTGGAGGGCGGCGTGCTCGACCTCTCGTGCCGGGAGGACATCCCATTCGTGGCCGAACGCCTGCGCGGCGTGCGCGTGGAGCTGTGACGATGGACGGTTCGGGGGCGCAAGGCGAGATGATCGACCGCGCTTTCACTTCCGCGGTTCCATCGATGCGACCATGAACGGTGGGCAGCCGCCCGGCGCCACGGGAGCGCGCATGGAAACCGCGAGCCGCGCGGCGCGGCTCCTCGCCGAGCCGAGCGCGCCGCTGGGCACGTTGACGGAGCCGGCCGCCCTCGCGGACTCTCTCGCCGCCGAAGGCCTCGCGCCGGACGCCGCCGACCACCGAGCGCGGCGCCTCGCCCGATGCGCGCAGGCGCTGCTCGACACGGGCGTTCCGCCGGACCGCGCGGCATGCGCGCTCATCGTGCCCGGCCGCATCGAGGTGTTGGGCAAACACACCGACTACGCGGGCGGACGCAGCCTGTTGGCCGCCGTGGAGCGCGGGATCGCGCTCGTCGCAGCGGCACGTTCGGATGCACACCTGAGCATCCACGACTTCGGCTGCGGCGCGCACGCCGCGTTCGACCTCTCGCCCGACCTCCACACCGAGCCCGGCGACTGGACCAACTACGCAATGACCGCGGCGCGGCGGCTGGCACGGGACTTCGGCCCCGTGGGTCGCGCGGCCGACATCGCCTTCGAGAGCGACCTCCCGTCCGCCGCGGGGCTGAGCAGCTCGAGCGCGCTGATCGTCGCCCTCGGCATCGCCCTCGGCGCGGTGAACGGGATCGCGCGGCACGAGGCGTTCCGCCGCGTCGTCACCCGAGACGAAGACCTCGCAGACTACCTCGCCGCCGTTGAGAGCGGCGCGCCGTTCCGCGGACTGGGCGGCGACCGAGGCGTCGGCACCCAGGGCGGGAGCGAAGACCACACCGCGATCCTGTACGCCAGGCCTGGCCACCTGGCGCAATACGTGTTCGTCCCCACGCGCCTCGAGCGCGTCGTGCCGCTTCCTGCCGGCGTCGTCTTCGCCATCGGCGTGAGCGGCGTGCACGCGGTCAAGACCGGGGCCGCACTGCGGCTGTACAACCGCGCGTCGAGCCAGGCGCGCCGCATCGCGGAGCTCTGGCAGAGGGCGACCGGCCGGAGCGACACGACCATCGGCGCTGCGTTGGAGGCGGGGCCTGACGCGGCGGAACGGCTGCGGGCCATCATCGCGGGAGCGGACCGCGGCGCGGCGCCGACCGACGCCCTGCTGGCGCGCCTCGACCAGTTCATCGCCGAGACGCGGGAGATCATCCCCGCGGCGGCCGATGCGCTGGCCGCTGGCGACCTCGCAGCGTTCGGCCGCGCCGTGGACCGCTCGCAGGTGCTCGCGGAGCGCGCGCTGGCCAACCAGGTGGATGAGACCGTGTTCCTGGCGCGGTCGGCACGCGAGTTGGGCGCGGTTGCCGCATCCGCGTTCGGCGCGGGCTTCGGCGGCAGCGTCTGGGCGCTCGTCCAGGAGGCCGACGCCGCCCGTTTCCTCGACGCGTGGCGCAACGCGTATCTCGCCCGCTTCCCCTCACGGGCCGCGGATGCCAGGTTCTTCACCACCCGCGCGGGGCCGCCCGCGCTGCGCGTTGCCTAGGCGAGCGCCGGCCGAGGCGCCGCGACGCGACACGGGCCCGCAGGAGCAGCGAGACGACCATCACACCGCGAATCGGGAGCAGCACCATGGCCGACGCATTCGACCGCAGGGAGTTCCTCGTGACCGCAGCCGCGGCGGGCCTGGGCCTGACGCTGGACCCCGGGCGGCTCGCGGCCGCAGCGGCGGAGCAGCCACCAGCGCCTGCCGCACAGGAGCCACGGCTGTTCGCCGCGCCGCCGATCGAGACGGTCCGCATGGGCTTCGTCGGCGTGGGGCACCAGGGCGCGAGCCACGTGCGCAACTTCCTGCGCATCGAGGGCGTGGAGATCCGTGCCGTGTGCGACATCGTGCCCGAGAAGGCGGCGCGCATCCAGAAGTGGGTCGTCGAGGCGGGGCAGCCCGAGCCCAAGGCCTACACCCGCGGGCCGGAAGACTTCCGCCGCATGTGTGAGGAGGAGGACCTGGACCTCGTCTTCACCGCCACCCCCTGGGAATGGCACGCACCCGTGTGCCTCGCCGCGATGCGCAACGGGAAGCACGCGGCGACCGAGGTGCCGATGGCCGTCACCATCGACGAGTGCTGGGAGCTGGTGGAGACCGCGGAGAAGACTCGCCGGCACTGCGTGATGATGGAGAACTGCTGCTACGACCGCACCGAGATGATGATCCTGAACATGGTGCGGCGCGGGCTGTTCGGCGAGCTGCTCCACGCGGAGTGCGGCTACCTGCACGACCTGCGCGCGCTCAAGCTCACCGACTTCTACGAGGGGCGCTGGCGCATCCGCCACTCGATCGAACGCAACGGCGACCTCTACCCGACCCACGGGCTCGGCCCCGTCGCCCAGTGGATGGACATCAACCGCGGCAACCAGTTCGACTACCTGGTCTCCATGGCCAGCCCGTCCCGCGGGCTCAACCTCTGGGCCGCGGAGCACATCGGGCCGGACAGCCCGGAGGCGAAGCAGCGCTACGCGCTGGGCGACGTGGTCACCACGCTGATCCGCACGGTCCGCGGGCAGACCATCCTGGTGACACACGACACCAACTCGCCGCGGCCGTACAGCCGCCGGATCCTGCTCCAGGGGACCAAGGGCCTCGTGCGCAAGTACCCGGAGCAGAAGATCCACATCGAGGGCCGCAGCCCGGAGCACCGGTGGGAGGACCTGGAGGCGTACCGCGCCGAGTTCGAGCACCCGATCTGGAAGGCGCTCGAAGAGCGCTCGCGCGGGGCGGGGCACGGCGGCATGGACTTCATCGAGGACTACCGCCTCATCGAGTGCCTCCGGAAGGGCGAGCCCATGGACATGGACGTCTACGACGGCGCGGCGTGGAGCGCGGTCAGCGAGCTGAGCGCCCGGTCCATTGCGGAGCGTAGCCGGCCCGTGGACTTCCCGGACTTCACCCGCGGCGCGTGGCGGTCGAGGCCGCCGCTCGGCATCGTCGGCGCAGGGGTCTGAGACGGCGGGGGGCGGCGCCCCGCGGCGCCGACGATGCCGCGCTCGCGCCCCGCGGCCCCGCCGGGGCGCGGCTCAGCCCGCGGCCGGCGCGCCGGCGATCGGCACGTCGGGCTCCAGGATCATCAGCAGCCTGAGATCGAGCAGCGCGTGCAGGATCATGGGGACCCACAGGTTGCCGGCCAGGACGAAGAGGAGCGTGAACGTCAGGGCGAGAACGGCGGTCTGGAGCATGCCCTTCCACCCCTGGTAGCCGTGGTCGAGGCCGAAGACCAGGGCGGCGGCGAGGATCGCGCCGTTCCAGCCGCCCGGAAGGACGGCGGCGAAGTAGTGGATCAAGAACCCGCGGAAGATGAGCTCCTCGCAGATGCCGGCGGAGACGCAGACCGCGGCGAACCAGCGCCGCTCGGCCCGTGAGACGGGCAGGAAGAACGCGATGTGGGCGAGGTAACGCTGCTGCTCGGCGCGTGCCCTGGCGCTCCGCCGGGCGAGGATCACCGGCAGCGCGCTGCTGGCGCCGAGCGCCACGCACAGCGCCACCAGGGTCGCGAGCCGCGCCCTTCCGGCCAGCCACGAGACCTCTGGCGGCGTGAACAGCGCGGCGTGCGGCGTCGTGAGGAGCAGCAGCGCCGTGGCCGCCCACAGCCACCCCACCGTCTTCTGATAGCTCTGGATCCGCCTCTTCTCGCTGGGATCCGCCTTGAGTACGCGGGTCTCGTGCCGGTCCCACAACGGGAAGATGAGGACCAGGAAGAGGACGAGCAGGTGGTGGGGAAGCGCAACGGTCATCCGCAGCAGCCTCACTGACGGTGGACGTGGGGCATCTGGATTGCGTCAAAATTACACCGTTCCGGCGGCGGCTCAATGGCGCACCCCTCAGGGCCGCGCTGCGGCCGCGTCCAGCGGCTCCCCGAGACCCGCACTTGCGGGACCGTGGGCCGCCCGGGCATCTCGGACTCCGCTGCCTCGCGTTCACCCTGCTGTGCGCTCTGGTCGCGCTGCCGGCCACGCTGGCCGCGCAGTCTCCCCCACGAACGGCCAGCGGCCACCTCTCGATCCGTGCGGTCGCCGGCTACAGCTTCGCCTACCAGTGCGAGTTCGGCAAAGAGGACGGGCTCCCGCGGCCGGGGCCCGAGCCGGCGAGCCGCGCCCCGGCCGCGCGAGCATGGAACGTCGGGGGCAAGCCCGTGTTCGGCGCCGAGGTCGAGTACCGCATCACGGAAGCGTTCGCCGTGCGCGGCGGCGTGCTCCGCCGGCCGCAGGCGCAAGCCGAGCTGTGCTCCGGCGAAGAGGTGCTCGAGGAGCCGGACGGGATCTGCTGGTTGCCTGCACGCGTGTGCTCGTCCTCGAACGCGCGCTGTGGATGACCAGACTCGGGGTCGCGTGGTCGTTCTCCGAGCACCTCCCGTTGTCGGTCTCGTTCGCGCCGCTGTGGGTGCGGCAGGCGGATCCGTTCGAGGACGGCGCTGCCGACCACTTGGGCGTGAGCCTGGGCGCCGGCGCGGAGGTGCCGCTGGGAAGCACGCGCGCCGCGCCGCACGCCGCGTTGGAGGACGACGTCGTGTTCTGGCGGACGGCGCCCGGCGCCCTCGACGCGACGGCGTCGCACCGGTCTTGCAGGTGGCATGGATCGGGGCTGCAACCGGAGGGAAGAGGCCTCGATGGCGCGCAGTGGAAGGCCGCGACCGGCGCCGGGACCCGAACCCGCCCACCGGGGCGACGAGCGGAGCCGTAGCCCCGACCCGGCCGACGAACGGCACCGGCTGTTCGAGGCCATCGTCGAGACGGTGAACGACGCCGTCGTCGTGACCGACGCCGACCTCGAGCCGCCGGGGCCGCGGATCGTCTACGTGAACCCCGCGTACACGCGCATGACGGGCTACCGGCCGGAGGAGGTGATCGGCCGCAACCCGGGCTTCCTCCAAGGGCCGGAAACGGATCCCGCCACGCGCGCCCGCATCCGTGCCGCACTCCGCCGCCATGAGCCGGTGCGGGCCGAGCTGCTCAATTACCGCAAAGATGGCACGCCGTTCTGGGTCGAGATCAGCATTGTGCCCGTGCGGGACGCCGCAGGCCGCGTCACGCATTTCGCCAGCGCGCAGCGGGAGACGACCGGGCGCCGCCGGATGGAGGAGGAGCTGCGCT
Source organism: bacterium (assembly GCA_003242735.1). Taxonomy (NCBI): domain Bacteria; species bacterium. Next base: position 81,297 of record QGVH01000006.1, read on the forward strand.
CCGCCACGCGGCGCCTGCAGGCCGTCATCCACGCCTGGCCCCTTGCCGTCATCGCGCTCGATCCGGAAGCCCGTGTGCAGCTCTGGAACCCGGCGGCCGAGCAGATCTTCGGCTGGAGCGCCGATGAGGTGCTGGGCCGCCGCATCCCCACCGTTCCGGAAGACCGCTGGCACGAGCTGATGGACGAAGAGATCGGCGTGGCGCTGGCGGGCGGCGAGGTGCGGCGGCAGGAGACCGTTCGGCTCCGCAAGGACGGCACCCCGATCCCGGTCAGCATCTCGGCCGCCCCCATCCACGACGACGATGGCCGGGTCGTGGGGATCATGACGATGCTGGAAGACATCAGCGAGCGGAAGCAGGCGCAGGCGGCGCTGGAGCGGCTGCGCCGAGAGCTCGAGCTGATCCTGAACGCCGCGGCGGAGGGGATCTACGGCCTGGACACCGAGGGGCGGACCACGTTCGCCAACCCCGCGGCCGCGCGGATGGTGGGGAGGTCGCCCGAGGAGCTCATCGGCCAGCTCCAGCACGAGCTGATCCACCACAGCCGGCCCGACGGCTCGCCGTACCCCGCGGAAGAGTGCCCGATCTACGCCGCGTACCGCGACGGCGAGGTGCACCACGCGGAGGACGAGGTCTTCTGGCGCAAGGACGGCACCAGCTTCCCCGTCGAGTACACCAGCACGCCGATCCGCGAAGACGGGCGGGTGACCGGCGCGGTCGTCACGTTCCGCGACATCAGCGAGCGCAAGAGGGCGGAGGCGACGCAACGCTTCCTGCTCGAGGCGAGCCGCCGCCTGTCCGGCTCGCTGGACGTGGAGACGACGCTCCGGCAGGTCGCAGACCTCGTCATCCCCGAGCGCGCGGACTACGTCATGGTCCACCTCGTGGATGAGCAGGGGGAGGTCCGCACGGCGGCGGCGGTGCACCGCGATCCGGAGCAATCGGAGCTCGTACGCCGTGCGGGCGGCGCGCTGGGCGCCATCGCCCGCGTGCTCCGGTCGGGCGAACCCGAACTCGTCCCCGAAGTGTCCGACGACTGGTTGCGTTCCGCGTGCAGGGATGCCACACAACGCCCGGTGCTCGATGCGCTGCGCACGCGATCGCTGATGCTCGTCCCGCTCCGCGCAGGCGAGCGTGTGATCGGCGCCATCACGTTCGGCGTGACGGGGCAGCGCGCGGGCTACACCGAGCACGACCTGGTCGTCGCCGAGGACTTCTGCGGCAGCGCAGCCCTCGCGCTCGAGAACGCGCGCCTGTACCGCGGCGCCCAGCAGGCCTCCCGCATCCGGGACGAGGTGCTGCGCATCGTCGCCCACGACCTGCGCAACCCGCTCAACACGATCCTCCTGAGCGCCGGCGTGCTCGGCGAGCTGCTCGGGCTGTCATCGGAAGGGCATCCCGCGGAGAAGCGGCAGCTCGACATGATCCGCCGCTCGGTCCATCGCGCCGACCGTCTCATCCAGGACCTGCTCGACGTGGCGCGCTTGGAGGCGGGCCAACTCGCCGTGCAGCCGACGCCCCAGCCCGCCGCGGCGCTCGTGCAGGAAGCGGTGGAGCTGCACCGCGCCCTCGCCGACGAGAAGCGGATCCGCCTCGAGGCAGAGCTTCCCGATTCGATCCCTCAGGTCGCTGCCGACCGCGACCGCATCCTCCAGGTCTTCTCCAACCTGATCGACAACGCCATCAAGTTCACGCCCGAGGGCGGCCGCATCACGGTGCGTGCGAAGCCTGGCGTGGGCGAGGTGGTCTTCAGCGTCCAGGACACGGGGTCGGGCATCCCCGAGGAGCAGCGCGCGCGCCTCTTCGACCCGTTCTGGCAGGCGCGACGTGCCCGCCGCGCCGGCGCGGGCCTCGGCCTCGCCATCGCGCGCGGCATCGTGCAGGCGCACGGCGGGCGCATGGAGGTGGAGAGCGAGGTGGGGAAGGGAACGACGATGTCGTTCACCGTGCCGACGGCAGAGCGTCAGCGCCGGGCGGCGTGACGCGCGGAGCGCGGCCACGCCCCGACCCCGATGCGCCCGGAGGGCCGAGTCAGCCGGCGACAGCCGTGCCCGTTCCGTCGTTCACTGCCACGCATCCAGGTACATGATCGTCCGCCAGCCGGTCGGCCGCTTGAGTGCGCGGGCGACGTCCACACGGATGATGCCGTCCAGCAGACTCACCCCGACGCCGGCAGAGGCCAGCCACGGGTCCGTGCGGAGATTCTCCCGGGCGCCGGCCCAGCCGGCATCGGAGAAGAGCACGAGGCGCGCGACCGGAGCCGACGTCGCCAGCTCGACGCGCCCGCGCCAGAACGACTCGCCCGCCATCGCGCTGCTCGCGTAGCCGCGCAGCGTGGTCGGCCCGCCCAGCCGCCACAGATGCTGGACGGCCGGATCGCCGAAGCTCGTGCCGGCCGCGCCCTCGAGCATCGCGACGAACGAGCCGGGCAGCGGCAGGTACGTGCGCAGCGTGAGCGAAGGCCGCCCGTAACGGAACGTGCCGGCCGCGCCGTCGAGCCCGAGCTCCGCATGCACGCGCACGCCGCCGGGATCGCGGCCGAGCTCGCCGCGGACCCGCAGCGAGGCGCCGTACTGGGTCGCCTCCTGCGCGGCTTCGTTCTCCGGGAAGACGTGCTCGTCGTCGAGGAGGTGCGCGATGCTGAAGTCGGTCTCCTTCCGCGCCGCCGCCTCACGCTGCGCGTACACGCGCCAGTCGTACCAGCGCCGGCGCGAGATCGAGGGTGCGCCCGTCAGCTCCACACCCAGGGTGCGGTGGTAGTCCGCCTCGTCGCGCCCGAACACGAGCGCGGAGAGCGATGCCGCCAGGGTGAACGGCCGGGCTTCGGGATCCATCGGCACGAGCCGGCGGTAGGCCGCGAGCCGGTGGTGGGTCCTCATCCCGTCGCGCACGATCCGGAGCTCGCCGTTCGGTTCGCGGTCCGCGGTGCCGATGCGCGCGTTGGCCTCGACCTGGATCGGGCCGAGGCCCACATCCAGACCCGCGCCGATCGAGAGACCCTCGACGCGGTTGTAGCGCACGAGCCCGCCGCCGAGCGGCCCGCTGAACCGCGGCCGCGAGAGTTGCCAGGGCGCGCCCGGGAGTCGCGCGAGCCGCTCGTGGAGCGACTCCAGCTCCGCCTCCGTGAGCAGCGCCTCGCCGGCCGCGAGCGGGGCGGGCGAGAGCAGCGGGTTCTCGAGCAACGTGACCTCGGCATCGGGGACCACGACCTCGATGCGCTCGCACGCGCGCCGCTCCTCCTCGGTCAGCCTGGCGTACGCGGCGGCCCGCGCGCTGTCCCGCGCGGCTTTCCGGCGCGCCAGCTCCACGCTGTCCAGCGCCGCGCCACGGTCGCCGGATGGGCGGAACACCACGACCGCCCGCGACGGGCAACGCACCCGCCGGCCCGCGGCGTACTCCGTCTCTTCCACCGCAACCGGTGGCGCGCTGGCCGGCTCGCCGCGCACAACGTAATCCGAGTACGTCCGCTCGTAGAGGAACGGCACCGAGAGGAGCCGGCCGAAGCGCGCCGCGCCGCGGATGGCCATGACCCGCGGCAGCCACCACTGGAAGTCCCACAGGCCGTACTCGATGGTGAGGTACTCGAGCTTCAGCCTCGGCTCGATGACGCGCGGCGCGTTGCCCTCCCGGTCCAGACGGAACTCGTCCGCCAGGCGGAAGGTGAGCTGGACGACGGCGTGGGTCTCCTCATCCAGCCACAGCGAGCCCTGCACCAGGTTGCCGGCCTTGCGCCGCGGCAGCACCTCCACCTCGACCAGCCGCACCTCGCGGCCATCGGGCAGGCGGATGACCGTCGTGCCGCCCGTGCGGAAGCGGTAGTGCGCCTCGCTGCCCGGCGCGAGGGGATGCGGGACCTCGTCGCCGGTGTCGTCCCAGCCGGTGAGCAGGTACGGGTCTGCGGGGTCGAACGCGAGATGCGGGAGATACCTGTCGAGATCCTCCGGAACCTGGACGTCCGTCGAGGCGATCGGCACGACCTCGCGCGCGCCCAGTGCCTCGATGCGGATCGGCCCGTCCCGCTCCCACGCGATGCGGCTCGCCACCTCCCGCTCCCAGACGGTGCGGTCGCGGCGCACCATCCGCAGGCCGACGGAGACGCGCTCGTGCGCCGTCGTCTCGTACGCCTCGATGGAGCGGTCCACCGTGCGGCGGCGTTCCCGCGCCAGCCGCACCAGTTCACGGGCCGTCTCGTCCAGGTACGCCGATGCGAGGGTGGCGGAGTCGGGCAGCGGGCGCGGGAGGCGCCGTGCACCGTCCGCGGCCGCCGTCTCGTCCGGCGGCCAGCGTTCCTGCGCCAGCGCGGGAGACGCGACGAGGGCGGCGCAGCAGAGGAGCGCGAGAAGAACCATCCGGCGAGGCATGATCCACAGGCCGAAGGAGTCGGGCGATCGTAGTCGCCGGCCGGCCGCGTTGTTCCCTCTACCGCGCCGCCGTCACGGAGAGCCGCCGCCCCTCCCGGTCGATCGGGATGGGCTGGCCGAGCCCGAGCCGCGAGAGCCGGGCCATCTGCGTGCGGGCATCGCCGACGACGAGCCAGACCATCCGCTGCGGGTCGAGGTACCTGTCCGCGAGCTCCTTGATCCGTTCGACCGTCATGTCGCGAACGATCTGCTCGCGCTGCCCGACGTAGTCGGCCGGATAGCCATAGGCGCTGATCTCGCCGAGCATGCCGATCTTGGCGCCGAGCGTCTCGAACGCCATGGCGTTGTTGCGGATCAGGAAGTCCTTCGTCGTCTGGAGGTCCTCGTCATCGAACTCCGGGCCGTGACGCTCGACCAGCTCCTTGATCAGCGCCAGCGACTCGTACGTCACGTTGCTCCGGACGCTCGACGTGATCGAGAAGGGCCCCGGGAACGTGCTCCCCGAGAACCCGGACCGGATGCCGTACGTGTAGCCGCGTTGCTCCCGCAGCACCTGCGTCAGGTCGGACGCGAAGCCGCCGCCGCCGAGACGGAAGTTCATGACGGTCGCGGGATAGTAGTCGGGATCGGTGGCGGCCAGCGCGAGATACCCGATGGCCAGTACCGACTGCTTCGCGTCCGGCACATCGAGGAAGTAGAGCCCCGCACGCTCATCGGACCACGTCGGCGGGTCGGGGAACGACACCTGCTTCGCCGCCCACCGGGTGGCGAGGCCCTCCAGTGAAGCCAGCACCTCCTGCGGGCTCACCGCCCCCGCCACGTGGAACGCGGCCTCGCCGGGAGCCAGCGCCTCCGCATGGTAGCGCTTCAGGTCGTCCAGCGTGATCGCCTGGACGCTCTCCTCGCTGCCCCGCGGATTCCTGCCCATGATGTGGTCGCCGTAGAGCAGGCGGGCGAACACGTCCTGCGCCAGCGCGGCCGGGTTGGCGGACCTCTGACGCAGCTCGTTCAGCACCCGCTGCTTGGCGAGGGCGAACCGCTCGGCATCCCAGCGGGGCTCCAGCAGGATCTCCTCCACCAGGTCCATCGTGGCCCGGTAGTTCCGCGCCAGCGTGCTGCCACGGATGTCGAAGCTCTCCCGGCCCGCGCTCACGCTGATCGAGGCGCCGAGCTTGTCGATGGCCAGCTCCAGCTCTTCGGGCGTCTTCGTGGCGGTGCCCTCGGTCAGCATCTCCGCGAGCAAGTTGGCCACGCCGACCCGTGCCTCGTCCTCGAGCAGGAGGCCGCCGCGGATCCGCAGGTGGAACTGCACGAGCGGCGTCTCGCGGTCCTCGATGACCAGCACGCGCAGGCCGTTGGCGAGCGTGTCCTGGAAGACCTCCGGCGGCCGGACCGAGGGCGGAGCGCCGAACGGCGGCTCGATGCTCCGGTCGAAGGACGACGGCGTGCGCGGGATCTCGCCCCGGTCCACGAGGACGATCTCCGGCTCGGCGCCCTGGATGATCGGCTCCTCGACCACGTCGGCCTTCTGCGACCCCTCCACCGCCAGCTCGAGCCGGCCGCGGGGCACGAAGCTCGCAGCGACGTACGGCCGACCCTTGATGTACTTCTCGTACACGGCCATCACGTCGTCGGCCGTGACGGCGAGCAGGCGCGCGAGGTCTTCCTTCACGTAACCGGGGGACGGCGCGAAGATGTTGTAATCCGCCAGCCGGATCGCCTTGCCGAGCACGCTCGAGAGCCCGCTGTAGAACTCCGCCTCGTACCGCGCCTTCACCCGTTCCAGCTCACCAGCGCTCACCCCCTCGGCCTCGAAGCGCGCGAACGCGGCCTCCACCGCCGCCAGCACGTCATCCAGGTCCTTGTCCGCGTACGCCCGGATCTGGATGGTGAACCGGCCCGCCAGCTCCTGCGACCCGTTCGCCGCGAACACGTTGGGCGCGAGCTCCTTCTCCTTCACGATGACCTTGTAGAAGGGCGTGCTCTTCCCGTCCGCCAGCACAGCGGCGAGCACGTCCAGCGCGTAGGAGTCCTCGTGGAAGAGCGGCACCGTGGGCCACGCCAGCGTGAGCTGCGGCAACCGCGCGAAGTTGTCCTCGTGGTAGAGCTTCTTGGTCGAGTCGAGCACGACGGGCGGTGGAGCGGGCACCTGGGGCAGCGGCCGCGCGGGGATCTCGCCGAAGTACTTCTCGATCCACGCCTTGGTCTGCTCGACATCGATGTCTCCCGCCACGACCAGCGTCGCGTTGTTCGGGCCGTACCACCGCGCGTGGAACTCCTTCACGTCCTCGAGCGTCGCCGCGTCCAGATCCTCCAGCGACCCGATGACCTGCCACCGGTACGGGTGCCCCTCGGGGTACAACGCCCGGTCGATCACGTAGCTGGTGTGCCCGTACGGCTGGTTGTCCACGCCCTGCCGCTTCTCGTTCTTGACGACCTGCTTCTCCTTCGCCAGCACGGCCTCCGTGACCGTGTTGATGAAGAAGCCGAGTTTGTCCGATTCCGCCCAGAGCACCTTCTCGAGGGCGTCCTTCGGAACAACCTCGAAATAGTTCGTCCGGTCACGGCTGGTCGAGCCGTTCGTCGAGCTCCCCACGCGCGTCATCAGACGATCGAGGCCGCCCGGACCCAGGTTCTCCGAATCCAGGAAGAACAGGTGCTCGAAGAGGTGGGCGAACCCGGTGCGCCCCTCGACCTCACGCGCCGAGCCGACGTGGAACGCCATCGCCACTGCGACGATAGGGTCCGAGCGGTCCACGTGCAGCACCACGTCCAGGCCGTTCGGCAGCTCGTACTTCTCGTAGGCGATGTCGAGGGTGGGGCCCGAACCGCCCGGCGTGGACGTGCCGCAGGCGGCGACGAGCAGGCATGTGAAGACGGGGACGAGGCGTGCGCCGTACCGCATGGGTTCGCTCCGATGTGGGTCTGACGAGACGCGGCGGCCGGGGCCGGCCGCCAGGAGGGGATGATCGCCCGGTGGAGCCCGCGCGGCAAGCGGGCGTCGGGCACCCGGCGCGCCGCTGCGCGGCGTTCGGGTCACGAGCGAGGGGCGCTGTGGCCGCGGCGGTTGCCACCTCGGGCCGGCGGGCACTACCTTCGCGGTGCCGGCCCCGTCAGTGGCCCCGGCCGGCGCGGCCGTGGGTACGCCGGAGCGCCGGCGCGAGGAGGCCGGCCGGCGAAGCGAACGCAACGGACGATGCACCGGGAGACACCCCATGAGCATCAGCCGCTCCATCCTCATCGGCGTAGCGACGACGGCCCTGTTCGCCGCGGCGGCTGCGCGGCCTGCGGCCGCCCAGCAGCAGGCCGACGAGACGGCGCAGCACGTCGCACGCGCACAGCTCGTCGACGCGGAGGGGAACGTCGTCGCGACCGCGACCCTGCGCGAGACCGCCGGGCACGGCGTGCTGATCCGCCTCGAGGCCGAACGACTGCCGGCGGGCGAGCACGCGTTCCACATCCACCAGACGGGCCGCTGCGAGCCGCCCGGCTTCGAGTCGGCGGGGGGGCACTACGCGCCGCGCGGCCGGCAGCACGGGTTCCTGGTGCCGGCCGGCCCGCACGCGGGCGACCTGCCGAACATCCATGTCCCGGCAGACGGCCGGCTCGTGATCGAGGTCGTCGCCCCGGACGTCACGCTCCGCCCCGGCGCGCCGAACACGCTGTTCGATGAGGACGGCTCCGCGCTCGTCATCCACGCCGGCCGCGACGACTACACGAGCCAGCCGGCGGGGGACGCGGGCGGACGCATCGCTTGCGGCGTGATCCGGCGCTGACGCCCACCGGCGCGGGCCCCGCGGCCGCCCCGCCAGCAACGCCGGGCGGCCGCGGGCTCCGGCTCCAACCGTCCAGAGGGAGGGCCGGCGCTCCGGGCCTCCAAGCGGGGGCTGGCGCTCCTCCCGCCTAATCCGCCTGCATCGCCTCCGGCGCAGGCTCGAACCCCGCGCACCCGGAGATCGGCGTGACGACGAGGTGCAGCGCCGCGTGCTGCGGGTGCCCGCACTCCTCCGTCAGGTCCTCCGGCGCGCGGTGGGTCCTGCGGATCTGCACGAGTTCGGGCCGGTAGCCCTGGTGTTCGCCGAAATGGACGCAGAGACCACACTGACCTTCGTTCACCAGCTTCATCGTCGCCTCCCGCTGCGGGGCTGCCCGGGGTCGTGTGTGGGGCGAGTGGGCATGGCTCGTGCCAGAGGCGTGCGCGCGCCGCTTTTACTTGTCAGTGCAAAGTACTTGACAGGAGATGGGGTGCGACGTAGCTTGCGCACACCATGAACCGCGACACCGCTCCGGACCTCACCAGACGAGTCGCGCCGGCCGTCGCCCTGCACGATCGCGCCGCCGCCGACCTGCGCTACAGCCGCCGCACCATGGAGCAGGCCGGCTCCTTCACGGCGGTCCCCGGGCTGGGCGGCATCCTCATGGGCGTCTCCGCGCTCGCGGCCGCGGCGCTGGCCGCGAGTCGGCCCACCTTCGAGCAGTGGCTGGCCGTCTGGCTCGGGGAGGCGGCGGTCGCGGCGGCCATCGCGGCATGGGCCGTGGCGCACAAGGCGCGGAGCGTGGGGATCCCGCTGCTCTCGGCACCGGGGCGCAAGTTCCTGCTGAGCTTCTTCCCGCCCGTGGCGGCGGGCGCCGTGCTGACGTTCGCGTTGCACCGCGCCGGCGCGATGGAGGCGATCCCCGGCACCTGGCTCCTGCTCTACGGCTCGGCGATCGTGGCCGCGGGCACGTTCTCCGTCCGGATCGTTCCGATCATGGGGCTCTGCTTCATGCTGGCGGGAGGCGCGGCGCTGCTCTCGCCGCCCCACTGGGGGAACGCGTACCTCGCCGCGGGCTTCGGCGGCCTCCATGTGCTGTTCGGCGCGCTCATCGCGAGGAGGCACGGTGGCTGACGGTAGCGTGGCGCGACGGCGGCGCGAGGACCCGGCTCGCGCGACGGAGGAGGCCCGGCCGGCGGCTGCGCCGCGCGGGTCCGGCGCCAGGCGCAGGAGCGCCGTCGAGCTGGACCGGGTCATCCACGAGCGCGTGCGCCTCGGCATCGTGAGCGCCCTCGCGGTCAACGACAAGCTCAGCTTCAACGACCTCAAGCGCCTGCTCGACACCTCGGACGGCAACCTCAGCGTGCACGCGCGCCGCCTGGAGGAGGCCGGCTACATCGAGTGCATCAAGTCCTTCCGGGGGCGGGTCCCGCGCACCGAGTACCGGCTGACGGCGGAAGGGCGCCGCGCGCTGGAGCGTTATCTGGACCACATGGAGGCGCTGATTCGGCACGTGCGGTCGCAGTGAGGGAGGGCAACGGGGTCGTGACGTCTTGGTGCGCGCGTTCGGCGCGTATTTTTCGAGGCCGGCACTTGGCGATGCAAAGGACTTTGTTCGACGCTTCGGCGCGGGCCTGCGCATGGCGGCGATCGCCGTGACGCACCACGGCATGGACCCCAGAGACGAGCACACCGATGAACGATCCGCGCAATCGGCCCGGCGCCGTACTGGGCACAGGCCTCGTGCTCGGCCTCCTCGCGGATGCGCTGTTCCGTGCCGACGGCGAGCCGGCCCTGAACCTCTTCCTGTGGGCGGCGGCGCTGGGCACCGCCGTCGTACTGCTCCGCCGCGCACGGGGTGCACCGACCAGCCGCGAGGCGGTGGCCCTGCTGGCCACCGGCCTCGTCATCGCCGCGAGTCTGGCATGGCGGGACTCACCCACACTGAAGCTGCTGACGCTCGCCGCCACGGCCGGCGTGTTCGCGTTGGCGGCGCTCGATGCAGGCAAGGCCTGGGTGAGGCACGCGAGCGTGACCCGGTACGGGCTCGCGGTGGTGGTGGCTGCCGCCCGCGCCGGGTTCGGCGTGCTGGTGCCGCTCGCAGACGTGGACGGGGCGGCGCTGCGCGCGCATTCGGCCAGCGGTTCGCGGCGGAGGCGCGTGGGCGCCATCGTCCGCGGCATCCTCATCGCACTGCCGCTGCTGGTGGTGTTCGGCGGCCTGTTCATGGCGGCGGACGCGGTGTTCGAACGCCTGGTGGTGAACGCGTTCCGGATCGATCTGGAGGACCTGGCGAGCCACGTGGCGCTCACCGGCTTCTTCGGATGGGTCGCCACCGGCTACGTGTACGGCTTCCTCACCGGCATGCGGCTGCCCGCCCGGCGGGCGCACTCGCCGCGCGACGCGATCCAGGATGCACCGCTCCGCGTCCTCGCCCGGCGCCCGTCGCTGGGCATCACCGAGAGTGGTGTCGCGCTCGGCCTGCTCGCAGCGCTCTTCGCCATGTTCGTCGTGGTCCAGTTCCGGTACCTGTTCGGCGGCGCGGAGCTGGTGGAGGTCACGCCGGGGCTGACCTATGCGGAGTACGCGCGGCGCGGCTTCTTCGAGCTGGTCGCGGTGGTGGCGCTGATGGTGCCGGTGCTGCTGGCGGCGGACTGGCTGCTGCGGCGCGAGCGGCCGCGGGACGAGCGCGTCTTCCGCGCCATCGCGGGCGTGCACGTCGTCCTGCTGGCGGCGGTGATGACGTCGGCGCTCCAGAGAATGCGGCTCTACCTGGAGGCGTACGGCCTGACGGAGGCGCGGTTCTACGCGACGTCGTTCCTGATCTGGCTCGCCGTGGTCCTGCTCTGGTTCGTGGCGACGGTCTTGCGCGGGCGACGCGACCGGTTCGCGTTCGGCGCGCTCGTGTCCGCCGTCGTCGTCGTGACGGCGCTCCATGGGATCAACCCGGACGCGGTCATCGCGCGCACGAACCTCGCCCGCGAGCGTGCGGGCAAGGAGCTCGACGCGGCGTACATCGCGTACCTGAGCGGCGACGCGGTCCCCGTGCTGGTCCCGGCGCTGCCCGCGCTGCCCACGGAGGCACGCTGCCGCATAGCGGAACGGCTGCTACGGCTCTGGGGTGGGGAGCGAGGGCTGGACTGGCGGAGCTGGAACCGGAGCGCGGCGCGTGCGCGCGCCATCGTCCGCGGGCGTGCGGCGGACCTGGGCCGCTTCGCGGACGAATGCCCGCGGCCCGGCCGCTAAGCCGGGTGGTGCCGCAGGTCCGGCGCCAGCGGCGGCGTGTCCTCCTCCCGCGGCGGCTCGGGCGCCGGCGGGGCCTTGCCGGCGATGCGCGCCATGTTGTCGAGGAAGATGCGCTCGTCGGGACGGAGCGCGTCCACACCGAGAGCCTCGACCTTCGCGAGCAGGCGAACGACCTCCTCGCGGTTGATCTCGTGGAGCTTGTCCAGGTCGATGCTCTGCCACCGCTGGCGAGCTTCGGCGGCCCGGGCGAGCTGGGAGGCGTAGAACGAGTTGGGCATCTCGACGACGCGGCGCCTCCCCTGGCGCCGGGCGCGAACGCCCCGGGCGATGGCGACGCCCAGCGCGGCGCCTGCAACGACCGCCAGCATGCCGAGCGACATGAAAAAGAGAGGATCGAACGCGCGCATCGTCGTCACCTGCTGCTGGGGCGCGGCCACGGCTTCGGCCGCGTCCTCCGACATCGCCGACTGTGGCACCCGTACGTTCGCCAGGATGCCGCGTCAGCGCAAGGGGTTGCCGCCCGCGGGGCCGGCGCGCCGGTGGGGCTCACGGCCCGAGGGCGGACCCACCGGAGCACACGGACCGGCGATCCTCCACGGCCGGCCGCCGGCCGCGACGGCCCTCAAGGGTGGGCGGCCGACGCGTCGTCCGCCTCGCACGCCGAAGCGCGCCGCAGCAGCAGCGCGCGTTCGCGTTCGTTGCGGGTGAGCGACGCCGCGCGCCGGAACTCGGCGCGCGCCTCCTCGAGCCGTCCGAGCTTTGCCAGCAGGTCGCCGCGCACGGCGGGCAGGAGGTGATACGCCCTCATGGACGGCTCGTCGAGGAGCCGGTCGGCGATCTCGAGGCCGGCGGCGGGGCCGAACGCCTGCCCGACGGCCACGGCGCGGTTGAGTTCCACGACAGGCGAAGGGGTGAGCCGGGCGAGCGCGTCGTAGAGCGCCGCGATGCGTTCCCAGTCCGTCTCCGCGGCCGTGGGGGCCTGTGCGTGGCACGCGGCGATCGCGGCCTGGAGCGTGTACGGCCCGGGGGCGCCGCCGAGCGCCAGCGCCCGATCGAGCGCGGCGAGCCCACGGCGAATGAGGAGCGGGTCCCAGCGGGTGCGGTCCTGGTCGAGCAGCAGGACCGGCTCGCCATCCGGTCCGATCCGCGCGCGCAGCCGGGACGCCTGGAGCTCCATCAGTGCGACGAGCCCGTGCGCCTCCGGTTCGTTCGGCGCGAGCGCGGCCAGAATCCGGCCGAGCCGGAGCGCATCCTCGCAGAGCGCGGGCCGAACCCAATCATCGCCGGCCGTCGCCGCATAGCCCTCGTTGAAGATCAGGTAGATCACCTCGAGCACGGAGCCGAGGCGAGCAGCGAGATCGGGGCCCCGGGGCACCTCGAACGGAACGCGTGCCTCGCGTAGCGTACGCTTGGCGCGGACGATTCGTTGCGCGAGCGTGGGCACGGGCACGAGGAACGCGCGCGCGATCTCCTCGGTGGTGAGGCCGCCGACCAGCCGGAGGGTGAGCGCGACGCGCGCCTCCTTCGGGAGCACGGGGTGGCAGCAGATGAAGATGAGGCGGAGCAGGTCGTCGCCGATGGGGTCGTCGAGCGCCTCGTCGAGATCGGGGCCGGCCATCTCCTGCTCCACCTCCAGCTCGCGGCCGAGCTCGTCGTGCTTGCGATCCAAGAGGTGGCCGCGGCGCAGGTGATCGATAGCGCGGCGCCTGGCGGTGGTCATGAGCCAGGCGCCCGGGTTGTCCGGCACGCCCGTCTCCGGCCAGCGTTCCAGTGCGGCGACGAGCGCATCCTGCGCCAGGTCCTCTGCCAGGCCGACGTCGCCGACCAGCCGCGTGAGCCCGGCGATGATGCGGGCGGACTCGATCCGCCAGACCGCCTCGATCGCGCGGTGCGTGTCTTCTGCCGTCATGGCTCCTGGGCGATGCCCATCGGACGTTCCTCGCGCGGCGGCATCGTCGCCGCCACGCCGCACGCCGGCCGGCTGCCGCCACGCTCCGCCGTGGCGAGTCGGGCCGCCGCGGGAAGCTGGGCCGCAGCCCTCATCGTGTCAAACGATCCCGCCGCGACGAGCCCGTCCTCTTGTGGGATGTCGCAGCGTCCCCCACCATACCGGCGGCGCGGGACTCGTCAGTACACCCCCACGGAGCGCATGTCCATGGCAGCCGAGACCTCCACCTACCTCCTCATCTTCCGCGAGACCACGCCGGAACGCTACGAGGCGCTCTCCCGCGAGGAACGCATGCAGGCCCTCGCGCGCTGGAACGCCTGGTGCGACGAGCTGGTGGCGCAGGGCAAGCTCAGGAGCGGCAACACGCTGCAGCCCGAGGGCCGCGTCGTCACCAGGCAGGGCACCACCGACGGCCCGTTCGCCGAGGCCAAGGAGGTCGTCGGCGGCTATTTCCTCCTCGAGGCCGCGAGTCTGGACGAGGCCACCGCGATTGCCGAGCAGTGCCCCAACCTGCCGTACGGCATGGCCGTGGAGGTCCGGCCCATCGGCCAGGCCTGCCACCTCGCCCGCTCGCTGGGCTGGACGACGATGCGCGGGCCCGGAGACGGCCAGCCGGCCTGATGACGGCCGGCCGGCGCGGGCAATGCTGCGGCCTGTCACAGCTCGCTCACACGATGCGCAAGGCGGGGCCGCGTGCGCTGGGCGGCGGCGGGCCGTGACCAGCACGGCCTCGCGCCGCCGCTCTGCGCTACCGCGCTCCGCCCGCCGATCAGACCTGCGGGCCGTTGACCATCCACGGCACGCCGAACCGGTCCACCAGCATGCCGAACCGCTGTGCCCAGAAGGACGGCTGGAGCGGCATCGTGACCTGGCCACCCTCGGCGAGGGCGTTGAAGACGCGCTCCGCCTCCTCGACGCTGTCCACCTGAACGTTGGCGCAGAAGCCCGCGGGCCTGGCGTAGAGGCCGGGCGGAGCATCGCCGCCCATGATGGCGCCGCCGTCCACGGCGAGATACGCGTGGAGCACCCGGTCCTGCCAGTCGGGCCCGACCTGGTCCGCCATGGGAGAGTCGGCGAAGGTCATCAGCGTCTCGAGCTTGCCGCCCAGTGCCTTCTCGTAGAAGCGGAACGCCTCCGCGCAGTCGCCGTCGAAGCTGAGGTAGGTGAAGAGCTTCATCGTTCGCTCCTTCCAGGGGTGAGAAGTGGGTGGGTGTGCGGCCCGCGGCTCACGGGCGCTGCCGTGCGGCCGTCTGCTCGCGCAGACGCGCCTCGCGCTCCCGGATCCCGGCCGTGGCTGCCTCGCCGAAGTCCTCGATCTCGAACACCTGCCGGATCTCGATCTCGCCGTCGCGGAAGGGGACGCGCTTGACCCACTCGATCGCCTCTTCCATGGACCTGGTTTGGATGAGCCAGAACCCGGCGATCAGCTCGTTCGACTCGGAGAACGGACCGTCGATGACCGTCCGGTCCTGGCCATCGAACCGCACCCGCGCGCCCCGGGAGCTGGGGTGCAGGCCCTCACCCGCGAGCAGCACGCCGGCCCGGACCAGCTCCTCGTTGTAGCGGCCCATCGCTTCGAGCTGTTCGGTGGTCGGCATGACGCCGGCCTCGGTCTCCTCGTTCGCCTTGACCAGGAGCATGAAACGCATGGTCGTACCTCCCTCTGGTGGTCTCGTGGGGCGGAGCCCGGCCGGCTTCTCGCACGGGCCGTGGAACCGTGGCCGCCCGATGGTGCGACGAACGGGAGGCGGCCGGATCGACAAGCCGCACCGGCGGGTGGCGCCGTGGGGCCGCAACGGCAGGCGCGGGGCGGGGCGCGGCCTCGAGCCGTTGCAGCAGGAGCAGCGCCGCGAGAGCGCCGCAAGGACGCGAAAGGGCCGCCGGGACCTGCCCGGCGGCCCTCCGCTCCGCTCACTCGGCGCCGTTCGCCGTCAGAACGACAGCCGCAGCCCCGCGCTCAGCGCGACGTTGTGCATGCGGTCGCCGTCGATGGGGAGGAAGGCGGCCTCCTCGACGTCGAACTCGCCCATGTAGTCCTTGGCCATGAGGCGCAGGCCCACGTTGGACGAGAACGCGATGTCGAGCCCGGCGCCGACGTTGAACATGAAATCGTCGGCGGAGGTGCTCACGCCCTGGACGTCGAGTTTGCGGTGGACGCCGCCGGCGCCGACCTGGATGAACGGCCGCGCGACGCCCGGCAGCGGCAGCGCGACCTCCACGCCGCCGTCGTACAGCCACGTGGTGCTCTCGCCGAAGTTCACGCCGCCCACGACCGGCGCGCTCGCGCGCAGGTCCGCGGTCGAGTAGGCGCCGTTCGCGAACAGGGACACGCCGAAGGCGAGCGGGAAGCTGACCTGCGCGCCGAAGACCGGCGCGTTGGCGGGGCCGACGGCCGTGCCGAACGGGCCCCGGAGCAGGTCATCGGAGATCAGGACGCCAGCGTAGGGCGCGATCTCGACGGCGGGCGCGGGCGCCGGGGCCGCGCGTGGCGACCACTGTGCGGCGGCGGGCGCCGCGAACGCGAGCATCAGGAGCGGAAGCACGACCAGCGTGCGGACATCGCTTCGGACAACAAGTCTGGCCATGGGACCTCCCGGAACGGACGACAGGTCTGCGCCGCGCGGAGAGGCACGGGTGGTGCCAGCCGCGGCCCGGGCCGGAAACCGAGGCACGGAGCGGTTTTTCCGAGGAATGCGGCTGCCGGCGCAGCCGCCGACTGTCACCGCAAAGGGACGTTCGCCCGTCTATCTTTCGCGCCGCCGCGAGGTTGACAGGCAGCGTGGCCGCGCCGTACCGTCCACAACCGGCGACGGCCGGAACTCGGGCCGTCTTTGTGTTTCATCCGCCAGTCTTGCCCATGCCGTGCAGGAGTGCTGCATGACCTCTTCCGTGCATCACGCCTCGGCCGCCGGCGCCGCGACGCGCGACGCCGCACTCGCCTATACGCCCGAGGTCGCTGAAGCGACCGCGCCGATCTACGAGCGGGTGCGCCATGTGATCCCCGAAGTCGAGTGGCCGGTGCACGCACCCTACATCCACGAGATCAACCGGCTCAAACGCGAGCGCAACGCCGTCATCCTGGCGCACAACTACCAGACGCCCGAGATCTTCCACGGGATCGCCGACATCAAGGGCGACTCCCTGGAACTCGCGCGGGCCGCGGCCCGGACGGATGCGGATGTGATCGTGCTTTGCGGCGTGCACTTCATGGCGGAGACCGCCAAGCTCCTCAACCCGGAGAAGACGGTCCTCATCCCGGACCTCGGGGCGGGCTGCTCGCTGGCCGACGCGATCACGGCGGAGGACGTCCGCGCGTTGCGGGAGCGTTACCCGGGCGTACCCGTGGTCACGTACGTCAACACGTCCGCCGCGGTGAAGGCCGAGTCGGACATCTGCTGCACCTCCGGCAACGCGGTGGAGGTGGTCCGTTCGCTCGGCGCCGAGCGCATCATCTTCCTTCCGGACGAGTACCTGGGTCGGCACGTCGCGGCGCAGACGGGCGTCGAGGTGATCCTGTGGCAGGGCCACTGCGTGGTGCACGAGCGGTTCACGGCCGCGGAGCTGCGCTCCTTCCGCCAGGCGTATCCCGGCCTGCGGATCCTCGCCCACCCCGAGTGCCCGCCGGACGTGCTGGCCGAGGCGGACTACGTCGGCTCGACGGCGGGGATGATCCGGCACGTGGGCGAGACCCGGCCCGCGCGGGTCATGCTGGTGACGGAGTGCTCGATGAGCGACAACGTCGCGGTCGCGTACCCGGAGATCGAGTTCGTGCGGCCGTGCAACCTCTGTCCCCACATGAAGCGCATTACGCTCGCCGGCGTGCTCGAGTCGCTGCGCACCCTGACGCATCGGGTCGAGATCCCGGAGGACGTGGCGGCACGGGCGCGGGTGGCCGTCGAGCGCATGCTCGAGGTCGGACGCGGGAAGGGGGCGCACGGCGGGAACGGCGCGCGGGCCGCGGCGGGCGCCGGCGCTCGGGGGCCGCGGTCCGCCCTGGCCGCGGACTGAGCCGGTCGCCACCGAAACGGACCGGGTCGGGACTCATGCCTGGACTGCTGCCGCCCCTGCCGCCGCTGCTCTACGAGCCGCTGGTCCGCCGCGCGTTGCGCGAGGACCTCGGGCGCACAGGCGATCTCACCACCGACGCCGTCGTGCCGCCGGACGCCCGCGTCTCCGCCAGGATCGTCGCGCGCGCGGCCGGCCGCGTCGCGGGGCTGGACGTGGCCGCCGCCGCGTTCCGGCTGCTGGATCCCGCCGTGGAGGTGGAGGCGCACGCGCGGGATGGGGACGACGTCGTCGCAGGGACGACGCTCGCGCGCGTCACGGGCCCGGCGCGTGCGATCCTCACCGCGGAGCGGGTCTCGCTCAACTTCCTCGGCCGGCTGAGCGGGATCGCGACGGCGACGCGCGAGGCCGTGGCCGCGGCCGAGCCCTACGGCGCGCGCATCGTGTGCACGCGCAAGACGACGCCCGGGCTGCGGGCGCTCGAGAAATACGCCGTTCGTGCGGGCGGTGGGCGCAACCACCGCTTCGGCCTGGATGACGGCATCCTGATCAAGGACAACCACCGCGTACTCGCGGGGGGACTCGCCGCCGCGGTCGAGCGCGCCAGGGCCGCTGCGGGTCACATGGTCCGCATCGAGGTCGAGGTCGATTCCCTCGAGGAACTGGACGAGGCGCTCGCCCTGGGCGTGGACGCCGTGCTGCTCGACAACTTCGGGCTGGATGCGTTGCGGCAGGCGGTGCGGCGGGCGAAGGGCCGGGCGGTGACGGAGGCGTCCGGCGGCATCGCACCGGGCGACGTCGCGGCCGTCGCCGCCACCGGCGTAGACCTCATCTCGCTGGGCTGGCTCACGCACAGCGCGCCGGCGCTGGACGTGGCGCTGGACGTGGAGGCGGGCTGAGGGAGACGGCCGGCGCTGGATCGCGCGAAGCGACCCTCCGCGCCCCCGCCCCCGCCCAGCTCTCTCACGCGATCCTACCGCTCGCTCGTCATGATGAACAGCGGCCGGCCCTGGAAGGTCTCGTACTTCGGCCGCAGGCGGTCGATGTTGTAGTACTCCTCGACGTTGACCACCTTCTTGTGCTCGGTCACGAGCGAGAGCGGCACGCTGCCGTAACGGCCATCGTTGATGGCGACCAGCAGGCCGGACTTGCCGGCGAGCACCAGGTCGAGCGCCAGGTTGCCGAACGCCATCGGCACGATCGAGTCAATGGCGTCCGGGTCGCCGGAGCGCACCAGGTAGCCGAGCCGCTGGTTGACGACCTCGATGCGCTTGCCGTTGTTGTACTGCGGCGAGAGCTCCTTCAGCAGCGCAGCGATGCGGTCCCCGATGCCGCCCAGCTTGCGGTGGCCGTACTGGTCCGTCTCCTCGCTCTCGAACATGTAGTCTTCCTGGTGCACGAGACGCGCCCCCTCCGAGACGAGGACGACCGCGTAGCGGCTCGGGTTGCGGTTGCGGTCGTACACGAGCAGCTCCGTCAGGCGCTCGATGTCGAACGGGTGCTCCGGGATCACGCACCGGTGAGCCGCGCCCGCCATGGTCGGCAGCAGGGCGGTGAAGCCGGCGTAGCGGCCGAAGACCTCGACCACGAGGAACCGCTCGTGTGAGCCCGCGCTGGTCCGCAGTCGGTTGGTCAGCTCGATCGTGCGCGTCACGCACGTGCTGAACCCGATGCAGTAGTCCGTGCCGGGCACGTCGTTGTCCATGGTCTTTGGCACGGCGACGATGCGGACGCCCTCCTGGTGCAGCCGCTGGGCGTAGCTGAGCGTATCGTCCCCGCCGATCGGGATGAGCGTGTCGATGCCGAGCCACTCGAGGTTCTTCAGCACCTCGGGCGTGAGGTCGTTGACGTCGTCGTCGTACTTGTCCTTGAGGTGCTCGGGCACGGCCGAACGCGGGAGGAAGCTCGGGCGCGTGCGGGACGTGTGCAGGAACGTGCCGCCGGTGCGCGCCGCGCGGTTGACGACGTCCTCGGTCAACACCTGAACGTTGTTGCTGTTGTCCGCGTCCGGGTCCCGCACGAGGTCGACCAGGCCGGCCCAGCCGCGCCGGATGCCCAGCACGCGATAGCCCTCGCGCAACGCGCGGATCGTGATGGCGCGGATCGCCGGATTCAGCCCCGGCACGTCGCCACCGCCCGTCAGGATCCCGATCGTGCCTTTCGTCGCCATGCGTCTCCTTTGCTGCTCGTGTGGTGCACGTGGTCTATGTACGAATCGAGGCCGGAGCGGGATCGGTGGCCATGCCGGTCACGACCCGCTTGCGGCCGACGGAACCTGCTCGTTATCCATCATACTACCGAAGCGCCGGGGTGGGGATCCGCGGCCGGCGGGGGCAGCGGGCGGTCGGGGGAGGCCAGGGGAGCGTCTCTCGGCCCGGGTGGGCCGGGGGAACAATTCCGCGCCGTCCGGCGGTATTCACGGATATCGCACGACACGGCGAGCGTCTTCCGGGAGGTCCTCATGCTTCGCCTCCGTGTTCGCAGCGCCGTCCCGGCCGCCGTCCTCCTTGGCGGCCTGACCGTGGTTGCGCCGCCGCTCGAGGCGCATCCGGCCGCCGAACCCGACCCGCCGTCGGCACCTGCCCCGATGCTCCGCGCTCCGACGGGCCCGGACTTCCTCTTCGGCGCCCCGCACGGCTCGCTCTCGCTCCGCATCGGCCGGCTGTTCGCCCGCACGGAGGGCGGTGTCTTCGAGCGCACGTTCGCCAACCTCTCGGCGGAGCCGGACGACTTCGATGGGCTCACCCTCGGCGCGGACCTCGCGCTCCGCGTGGTCGACCGCGCGGACCTGGTCGTCGGCGTGGGGTTCGCGCGAGCGACGGTCGACTCGGAGTTCAATGATTGGCTGGACGAGAACGGCCAGCCCATCCGCCAGACGACGCGGTTCCGCCAGATCCCGGTCACCCTCGGCGCCCGGCTGTACCTCACGCCCCGGGGCCGCGAGATCAGCCGGTTCGCGTGGGTCCCCGCGCGTACGACGTTCTATGTCGGCGGCGGCGCCGGCCTGATCCACCACCTCTACGAGCAGGAAGGCGAGTTCGTCGACGAGACGTCTCTCGACATCTTCGCCGATCATCTGAGCTCGAGCGGCTGGTCGTCGCTGGTGTACGTCGGCGCCGGCGCCGAGCTGCGGGTGACGACGAGCGTCGCGCTCGTCGCGGATGTCCGCTACACGCGCGGCTCGGCCCGCGCCACCGGCGACTTCAGGGAATGGGAGGACATCGGCCTGGGCGGGCTCGCCACGTCGGTCGGCGTGGCCCTGACCTTCTGACCGAGGAGGTCCGCATGATGACGCAGCGTTCCGCCCGACTCCTCGCGCTCGCGTCCGTGCTCGCGTGCGTCGCCCCGCGCGCAGCCGGAGCGCAGGGCCTCACGGACACGCGCTGGGCGCCCTGGCTCGGTTGCTGGGCCCCGGTCGCCGTGCAGCCGACCCAGTCCACGGACGAGCCCACGGCGCTGCCGCCGGCGGCGGCGCCGGAGGCGACCGCGTTGCTGTGCGTCAGCCCCGCGCCGGATGGCGCAGGCGTCGTCGTGACGACGGTGCGCAAGGGCGAAGAGCTCGCGCAGCGCACCCTCGTCGCGGACGGCGTGGAGCGCGAGGTGGAGGTCGAGGGGTGCCGCGGCGTGGAGAGCGCGCGCTGGTCCCAGGACAACGGCCGTGTGTACTACCGGACCGCGTACACGTGCGAGGGCGGAATCGGGCGGCGCTCCTCGGGCGCGACGATGATGCTGTCGAACGGCCACTGGCTGGACGCCGAGCTCGTTCAGGCCGGCGACTCGCGCGAGCTGGAGGTGCGGCGCTATCGGGCGGCGACGGACGCCGAGTACCGGGCGCACGGCCTCGAGCCGCCCGCGGGCAACGCCCTGGCGCTCGAGACCGCGCGGAAGGCGGCAGCAGCCACGATCTCCATCAGCGACGTCATCGAGGCCGTGGAGGCGGTGGACGAGGAGGTCGTCCAGGCGGTGCTGGTGGATTACGGCCGCCGTTTCCCCGTCGATGCCGAGGCGCTGGTGCGCCTCGCGGATGCCGGCGTGTCCGGGGAGACCATCGATCTGATCATCGCGCTCTCGTACCCGGAGCGGTTCGTCGTGGACCGGGGCGCGCTCGCGGTGGCGTTCCGCCCGCCCGAGGCGCAGGCGGCCGCACCCGGCGTGCGCGCCGGTGACGCGTACGGCGACGCGGCGTGGAGCTACGGCTATCCGGGCTTCTGGTCCTCGTCACGGATCTGGCGCTTCGGCTACCCGTGGGGTTTCGACGACTACCGCTACGGGTATCCAGGCTTCGATGGTCTGTACTACTGGCCGTACTCGCGGCGCTGGATCGACCCGGGCTACGGCGGGCCGATCATTGTCGTCGAGCGGAAGGAGGACGCGGGCGGCCGCGCGGTCGCCGGCGGCGGCTACACGCGCACCGACAAGACCAACTCGCGGGGCAAGGCCGTGCCCCGCGCCGGAGCCCCGCAGCCGGACATGGGCCGCAGCAGCGCCGTCGTGCCCGCCAGCGGCAGCCGGGCCACGAGCACCAGCGGCCGCGCCACCAGCAGCGGCGGCCGCGCTTCGAGCAACGGCGGCTACCGGGCGGGGGACGACAGGGCCTCCACGGGTGACACCGGCACGCGGAAGGCGCAGCCGAGGTCGGCGGCCGGGTCGCAGTAGAGAAGGCCGCAGAGAGACAGATGGGCGGGGCCGGCTGCGGGCGCATCAAGCCGCGGCCGGCCTCAGCTTTCCCAGCCGCTGCGCGACCGCCGCACGGAGGCGCATCTCGGTCAAATAGCACGGCAGCGAGACAGCGGTCAGCGCCTCATCCGACAGCAGCGCGCGGATGTGCTCGTCCGACCAGCCGGGGGTGCCGCGCAGGAAGTGCGAGCGGATGACCAGCTCGCGCAGCGGCTGCTCCAGCCACTCCCGCACCAGGTCCTCCACCTCTCGCTGCGCCGCGGGGTTGCCCGCGTACTTCGCGCGCCAGCGCTCGATGTAGCCGGCGAAGACGCGGAAGTCCCGGTTGATGAGCAGGGTGTTGGTCTCCGGGATGTAGCGCGCTGCGCGCTCGACCACACCGCATTCCGCCTCGCTCACCCACACCACCTCCAGCTCGAGCAACCGGTCCAGGTCCAGCTCGGGCAGCGGCGTGTCACGGTCGCTGTCGTCGCGCTTCGGCCCCTCGCGCGGCGGCGTGGCCCGCGCCTCGTCGGGCTCCGCCCCACTCCCCGGCGCGCTGCTCCGCGTCGTGGCGGCGTTCCGCTCTCGGGCGGTGGCAGGGACGTCGTCGCCATCCTGCTTGCCGTTCCGTGAACGGGGATCTGCCTCGAGCGCGAACAGCCGCCGCAGGTTCTCGGCGCTGTTCCCGCCGATGAACAGCAGGTTGGCCAGCCCCTTCATCCGCTGCTTGAACGCCTCGGTCCGGTCCCGCGCCGAGCGCCCATCCGCCACCTCCTCCATCAGCGCCAGGATCTCCGGCGGAAGGTTCTCGCGGAACCGCTCGGCCCACTCGTCCCAAGGCAGCGGCCGGCCGTTCACCAGCAACGCCGTGCGCGCGGTGTTGGGGACGACGCGGCACCTCCGCGTCACGCGCGGCTCCACATACAGCACCACGCGCTGGTGTCCGACCGCGATGCCGAAGCTCTGGAGCTTCGCCGTGCCCGCACGGCCCGTGTACAGCTCGTAGAGCTCACCCTGGAACAGCGCGCCCACGTGCCCGCTGGACGGGTACCGGTCCGCCAGCTCCTGCGGCACCTCCTCCGGCAGGATCCACCAGTGGGCGGTCGCATCCGGAAGGCGCACGCGCCCGCTCGCGCGGCTCACCAGGTCCAGGAAGTGCTTCATCCCGCGCACCGGCCGCACCCGCGACCGCGGCGTGCCCCAGTGCTCGCGCGCCTTCAGCTCCACCCCTTCGGGGAGCTCGAAGAAGCGACTGTTCAGATAGCGCGTCAGCCAGAGCGAACGATTCGAATCATCTGCTGCGCCGTCGGGCGGCAGCGTCGTGTCCTCCGACTCGCTCGCGCCCAGCAGCACCACCACCGTGCCGTGCTCCCGGATCAGCGCCGGCTTGAGCGATGGGGGCGCCGGCGCCCAGTAGGCCTCCTCGCCCGGGCCGCGGCCGAGCCGCTTCAGCCCGTACTGGCCCGTCTCCGGGTTGCGCCAGAGCCAGACCATCGCGCCTTCGCCCCGCTTCCACGAGAGGTACACGATCCCCGCCGGGTTGCGCGTCGCCGCGGCGATCTTTGCGCCCACGCCGAAGTTGCCGTCATCGGCCTGCGTTCCGGCGCTGGAGGCCAGGTGGTTGATGTACTCGACCATCTCGGGGCCGGTCATCCCCACCCCCGTGTCCACGATGCACAGCTTCGCCGCGCCGAACCGGCGGGAGTACACAGGGTCGTGATCCCACGCGACGACGCCGTTGCCGCCGGCCCGCTGCACCGCCTGGATCGCGTTGACCGTCAGTTCGCGGACGAACTGGTCCGGCGCGCAGTCCCGCCCCAGCCGTTCGAGGAGGAACGACATGTTGCGGACTCTCAGTTCGAGGGTGGGCGCGGCGTGGGTCGGGCGGGTTTTCGCACCAGCCGGCATGGCGACTCCTGCGACTGTGTTCGGTGTTTCTTCGGCTCGTTGTTCTACACCCGAACGCCGCGCGGGTGCGCGTCCGGCCGCCCTCGAGCAGCCGCCAAGTGCAAGGCGCTGGCGGGCTTGACGAGTCCCGGGGCCGTTTCTACCGTTTGTTCCGGTTCCGAAACGACGGTTGCGCTCGACGCGTCGGATTCGCAGTACCGACTCATCGGGTGAGCAGGCCGCGTCGGGCGGTGCGACGCTCGGGGCGGCTTTTCTACGCCCCGTGGCCGGAGACACGCCAGTTCCACGACCCCGCCCTCGCCCCCGCCCGTTCCCTTGCCCGGGGGCGCCGGGCCGGGGAGGAGGCAAGGGAATGATTTCGGTCGAGTCCGTCACGAAACGCTTTGGCGCGTTGACGGCGGTGGACGGCGTCAGCTTCGAGGTGCGGCGCGGCGAAGTCGTCGGGTTCCTGGGCCCGAACGGGGCGGGGAAGACGACGACGATGCGGATGCTGGCCGGCACGCTCCAGCCGGACGCGGGCGCGGTGCTCATGGATGGCCGCCCGATTTCGGAGGACCTGACCGCAGCGCGCCGGCGGATCGGCTACATGCCGGAGAGCAACGCGCTGTACACCGAGATGCTGGTCAGCGAGTACCTGGACTTCGTGGCGGAGCTGCGTGGGCTGCGGGGCCCGGACCGGCGCAGCGCGCTGCGGGACGCCGTCGAGCAGACCGGCATCGGCGACGTCTACTACCGTCCGATCGGCCAGCTCTCCAAGGGGTACCGCCAGCGGGTGGGGCTCGCCGCGGCGATCCTGCACCGTCCGGAGGTGCTGATCCTCGACGAGCCGACGGAGGGGCTGGACCCCAACCAGCGCGTCGAGATCCGGCGGCTGATCCGTGAGCTGGGGAAGGACCGCACGGTCATCCTGAGCACACACGTGCTGGGCGAGGTGGAAGCGACGTGCAGCCGGCTGCTGATCATCAGCCGTGGCCGCGTCGCCGCGGACGGCGGCGTGGCGGAGCTGCTGGACCGCGGGCGTGCGGGTGCACGCTACGTGGTCGAGGCCGAGGGCGACGACGTCGTCACCGCCCTCGCCGCGCTGCCCGGCGTCACGCGGCACAGCAGCGTGCGCGTGGACGGCCGCATGCGCGTGGAGCTGGTGGCGAGCGGCGACACGGATCTGAGGCCGCTGATCTTCCGCAGCGCGCTGGAGCGCGGCTGGACGCTCTGGGAGCTGCACCGAGAGCGGCAGAGTCTCGAGGAGCTGTTCCGGGAGTTGACAGGCTCCGCAGAGCCGGGCTCCCAGGCTTCGCGCCGGGACGGGGCATCCAGCCCAGCGCAGCCTAGCGGGCGCGGAGCGCCCGTGGAGCCCGGTGTGGCGGCGTCCGCCGGAAAGGAGGCCCTGCGATGAACCGCACGTGGATCCTGGCCCGCCGCGAGTTCCGGAGCTACTTCGACCACCCCACCGCATACGTGCTGGTGGTGGCGTTCCTCGCGCTGGCGCTCTTCTTCGCCTTCCGCGCGCTGTACGCGGGCGGCGTGGCGACGCTGCGCGGGATGTTCTCGCTGCTGCCCTGGCTGCTCGCGGTTTTCATTCCTGCGATCACGATGCGCTCGCTCGCCGAGGAGCGTCGCAGCGGCACGCTCGAATGGCTGGTCGCGCAGCCGATCACCGAGCTGGACGTCGTGCTGGGCAAGTTCCTCGGCAACTGGCTGTTCGCCCTGACCGCCCTCGCCGGCACGCTGCCCGCTGCGCTGGGCGTGTGGCTGGTGTCCGAGGCGGACCCGGGCATCATGGTGGCGCAGTACGTGGGTGCGGCGCTGATGACGGCGCAACTCGTGGCGATCGGGCTGTTCGCATCCAGCGCCACGCGCAACCAGATCACGGCGTTCATCCTCGCGCTCGCGATCAACTTCGCGCTGGTGCTGATGGGGCTGCCGATCGTGACCCTCGGCCTGCCCGGTCTGCTCGCGGAGGCGGCGCAGCGGCTGGCGTTGCTGGATCACTTCGACGCGGTGGCGCGGGGCGTGATCGACCTGCGCGACGTCCTGTACTTCGTCTCGATGGCGGGGCTGTTCGTCGCCCTGACCTACCTGCTCGTCGCGGGGGAGAGGCTGAGCCCCGCCCGCGGCGCGCTTCGTCGGCTGCGCATCGGGACCGCCGCGCTCGCCGTCGCCGTGCTCGCGTCGAACCTGCTGGGCGCGCGCATCCACGGCCGGATCGACCTCACGCGCGGCAACCTGTACACGCTGTCCTCGGGCACGAAGCGGGTGCTCAAAGGGCTCGACGACGTCGTCACGATCAAGCTCGTGGTCTCGCAGGAGCTGCCGCCGGAGGTCATGCTCACCCTGCGCGACGTGCGCGACCTGTTGGCGGACTATCGGCGCGCGGCGGACGGGCGGCTGCGCATCGAGGAGCTGCACCCGGACCGCGACACGACGGCGGCGTCGGAGGCGAGCGGTCTCGGCATCCAGCCGATCCAGTTCAACGTGCTGCGCGGCGACGAGTTCCAGGTCAAGCGCGGGTGGCTCGGCCTGGCCGTGCTGTACGCGGACAAGCGCGAGGTCATCCCGCTGATCGACCGGACGGACGACCTCGAGTACCGGCTCACGTCCATGATCGCCGCCCTGACCACGGACCGGAAGCCGCGGCTCGCGTTCCTGTCCGGCTTCGGCGCGCGCTCGATCTGGGAGTTCGGCGCGTTCCGCGAGGTCGTGCAGCGGCAGTACGACGTGCGCTCCGTCGACATCGAGAACGATACGACGATCGTGCTCTCGCCGGATTCGTTCGAGGTGGCGGTGCTGGCCGCCCCGCAGCGGCCGCTGGACGCCGCCGCGCTGGACCGGCTCCGCTCGTACCTCGATGCCGGCGGCGCCGCGCTGCTGCTCCTGGACGGCACGCGGCTCAACCCGCAGATGCCGATGTCCGATCCGGTGTTCACCGGCCTCGATCCGCTGCTGGAGGAGTACGGCGTCCGCCTCGTTTCGTCGCTGGCGTACGACCTGCGTTCGAACGAGCAGGTCTCGCTCGGCCGGCAGGGGTTCTTCAACGTCATCACGTCGTACCCCTACTGGCCGATCGTCCTGCCCGCGAGTGACGACCATACGTTGACGCGCGGGCTCAGCGCCCTCAGCCTCGCGTGGGCGTCGCCGCTCGAGATCACGGACAGCGCGCGGGTCCGGCCGCTCTTCACGACCACCGAGTACGGCGGCCGGCAGCCGGCCGGCACCATCATCGCGCCGGACGTGCCGCCCAACCCGGATCCGTCGGAGCTCGGGCCGCAGATCATGGCGGTCGCGGTCGAGCCGCGTGCGGCGGAGGCGGATGGCGAGGTCGCGGGCGCCAGCGAGCGCCGCGGTCGCCTCGTCGTCATCGGCGACGTGGACTTCCTGCAGGACCGCTTCGTCCAGTCCAATCCGCAGAACCTCGCCTTCGCCGCCAACGCGGTGGACTGGCTCGCGCAGGACGAGGCGCTGATCGCGATCCGCGCCAAGAACCGCACCCCGCCGCCGCTCGTCTTCGAGACGGACTTCACGCGGGCCGCGCTCAAGTGGGGGAACCTGGTGGGCGTGCCTCTGCTGTTCGTCGCCTGGGGCACGTCCCGTGTGCTGCGTCGCCGGCGCCTCGCCTCGCGGCGCTGGCAGGAGGAGCTGGCCGCATGAGTGAGAAGACGCTTCGCATCATCGTCGGCGTCGCGGTGCTGCTCGTCGCTGCCTACGCGCTCACCGCCATGGTCGGCGGCAGCACCTCCGCCGACCGCGACGGCACGGCGCGCACGCTGGTCCGCGCCCTCGCCGGCGCGAGCAAGGGCCTCTCGCTCGTCCGCATCGTCGGCCCCGAGCCCGGCGACAGCGTCGAGCTCGTGCGCGGGGACGACGGCACCTGGACCGTGAACGGCAGGCCGGCGGACTCCGCGGCCGTGGCGCGCCTCGAGGAGGCGCTCGAGGGCGCCCGGGTCGGTCATCTCGCCGCGACGAACCCGGACAACCACAAGCGCCTGGGCGTCGCGGCGGACAGCACCTGGCGCCTCGAGCTGCACCGTGCGAGCCGCGGCGATCCGGTCCGGCTGCTGGTCGGCAACAACGGGCCCAGCTACCCGAGCGCCTACGTCCGCCTGCCGGACTCCGACGAAGTGTACGTCCTGCTGGGCAACCTCGTGAGCGCGGTGCGCCGTCCCGCGGCGGAGTGGCGCGACCGTATCGTGGTGCGCGTGGACACCGCGGCGGTGCGGCGCGTCGTCGTCATGCGCGACGAGGAGACGTACGAGCTGCAGCGCGACTCTGCGCGCTGGGTGGTGGGCGACGCACCGGCCGACTCGGTGACGGTCGGCGACCTGCTGGCGGAGCTCGCGCGGCTCGAGGCGCAGGCGTTCGTGGAGGACACGGTCGCCCTGGGCGACGGCGTCACGCGCTCCGTCGTCGCGCTGGGCGAGGCCGGCGACACGCTGGCGCTGGTTCGCATCGCCCCGACGGAGCAGAGCTGGACGTGGCGCGCCACCGCCGCCGGCAAGGCCGCCGCGAAGGGGTTGGGCGAGGACGCGTTCGAGCTGTCGAGCTGGCGGGTGGACCGCATCACGCCGGAGAAGGGGAAGGTGGCGGGCGGCCAGTGACGGGGCCGGGCAGCCAGGACCAGCAGTCCTGGACTGCCGCATGAAACGAAAGGCGGTTGCTACCGGCCGCAGCGGGCGTGAGTCTCGCGATCGTTGCCGGGTCCGGTCCGCGCCGCCTGAATTGTTTGATCATGGGGGCGGCACTGCGTGGATCCCCGACGTGGAGCTGGTCGGTCGCCCTCGCCCTCCCGTATCAGTCTTGACAGAGGGTCTCCCGAAGTACACCCCTGGAGCGAGCGCCCTTCCGAGGGACGCCCTCGCCGCTGGCCGATTCGTCTGTACGGGCGACGGTCAACATTGCGCGTGACCCGCCGGGGGAGACGGTCGCTGGAGCCCGCCGTGCGGCATGGGCGAGGGCCGGGGCCGTGCAGGTAAGCGTGTGACGGATGTCAGGAGCTGGCTCGTGCGGGCATTGAGTCAGGCGGCATCGCGGCGTCGACGCTCACGATCTCGGCTCGAGGTGTGGACGGACAGGTGCGCGGGACGGGCATCGACGTCCGGGACAGCAGCGGGATCCGAATCGTCGACAACCGCCTCCAAGACGTTCCCCTCGCAAACCGGCGGGTGTCGGACCGGCCCGTCACCCGGATCGGCGTCGTTGAGGGCGCTCCTGCCTGTACGACGCCAGCGGCACGCACATCGTGACGGTCGGACGGACAGGTGAGGGGCCGGGCGAGTTCCGGACCCTCATGGGAATCGGGGCGTTGCCTGCCGACTCGATCCTGGCCTTCGATTGGAACCTCAGACGCGCGTCCGTGTTCGGGCCGGCCGGGGAGTTCGTCCGCTCTTTCCAGCTGGAGCCCGGCGATGACGGTTTGCCTCGACCGATCGGCGTGATGGGAGGGTCCCTGCTGGTATCTTCTGCCCTGATTTTCGATCCTTCCAGCCCGGATGGCGTGCATCGAATCACGGCCACCTTGTATCGCTACGATCTCGAGGGTCATCGCCTGGCTACACTGGGTGAGATCCTCGATGCGGAACGGTACGTCCGCTCGGACGAGAACGCACCGAGTGTTCGGTTCACGCTCCCCCCTTCGGGAGGAGTACGCGGGTCGCGACCGCTGGCGACCATTTCTTCCTTGCCCGCCAGTCGACCTACCAGATCGAGCGGTACACGAGCGAGGGGAAGCTCGATCGGCTCGTGCGGAGATCGTTTACGCCGCGGCGCGTCAACCGCGGGCACATCGATGCGTTCAAGAGAAAGCGACTCGCGAGCCCGGGGGAGCCGCGGAGATCCATCGACGCCCGCCTGCTCGCGGAGGTTCCGTTCCCGGAGACGTTCCCTCCGCACGGACAGATCCGAGTCGACTCCGAGGGCTACATCTGGGTGCAGGATGATCCGATCCCGGGGGCAGTGAGGAATCGCAGTGGACCGTGTTCACGCCCACGGGGCGCCTGCTCGGCACGTTGCGCCTCCCACGAAACTTCGAGGTCTTCGAGATCGGTGCGGACTACGTTCTGGGGCTCGCCAGGGACGACAACGACGTGGAGACCGTCGAGCTCTATCGGCTGGAACGTTCGAAGTGAGAGAGGAGCGTCCGTTGCGCGCCTCTCCCCCCAGCGTCCCCTCGATCACGCGTCCCTCGTGGTTCGAACTCTCCCGCCGCCGCACCGGTGGTCTCCGGTGAGCCGGGCCGGCGCGTCCCCGGAACCCTGTCCAACCATTCCTTCCCTCGGGAGGGAGGTTCTTGCATGTCGACCCGTCGCGCCCTCATGCGCACTGCCGGGCCGTACGTCGCTGCCGTGCTCGTCGTGGCGGCCGCGGCCCTGGCCATCGACACGCTGGGCGGCGGCAGCCGGCCGCTGGCTCCGAGCCGGATCACCATCACGGCCGACGAATACGTCTTCCTCATGCCCGACACCGTTCCCGCCGGCACCGCGACGCTGGAGCTGGTCAACCGCGGCGAAGAGCTGCACCACGCCATGCTGATCCGGCTGGACGAGGACAGGACACTCGAGGAGTTGCGGGAGGAGTTGCAGGCGGCGCTCCAGGCCGGCAGTGAGCCGCGTCCGTGGGTCGTCTTCGCCGGCGGGCCGAACGCGGTGGATCCGGGTGTGAGCGCCAGCGTGACGGTCGCGCTGGAGCCCGGCCGCTATGCGCTGGTCTGCCTCATCGCTTCGCCGGACGGCGACCTGCACGCGGCGAAGGGGATGATCCGTGAGCTGATCGTGGTCCCCGCGCACGCCGCGACGGAGACGCCCCCCGCCGATGCCGCCATCGTGCTCTCGGATTACGACTTCGAGTTCTCCACGCAGCTCGCGGCGGGCAGGCACACGCTGCACGTCCGCAACGATGCGGCGCAGTGGCACGAGATCCAGCTCTTCCGGCTCCATCCCGGCAAGACGGTCGAGGACCTCGAGCGGTGGCTCGCGGCCGGAGACGGGCCGCCGCCGGGCGCGAGCATCGGCGGCGTGGCCGCGCTCTCGCAGGGCCATGCCAACAACCTCGAGCTGAACCTGCCCCCTGGCGAGTACGCACTCGTCTGCTTCCTGCCGGACGCGCGGGACGGCAAGCCCCACTTCGTGCACGGGATGATCGAGGGGTTCACGGTGCAGTAGCCGCGGACGGGCGCGCGGCCTTCCCTCGCCGCCACCCCTCCCGGGCCGGGGCGTGGGCGGCGGCGGCAAGGGACGAGGCGCCGCCCAGTCCATGGCGCGGCCGCACGGCAAACGTCCCCGCCCGCGGTTACACCCGCAGGTCCCCCGCCCGGGGTGACGGCGCGGATGCAGGGCGGTCTCCTGGGTGGAAGGGCGCAGCGGGAGGGGCGCCTCCTCCCCCGGCCGCGGCTCAGGGGAGGAGCCGGGGTGGAAGGGGCGACCCGGCCTCGCCCGCAGCCGATGGGGCCGCGCGGTTGACTCGCCCGCCCACCCGCCTTACATCCCTACGCGGCTGGCGTTTGCCAGCAGGCAGTTCCCGCCCGATACGGAGTGTGTTCATGCGACGGACGACCCTCATCCTCGCCATCCTCGCCGCGACGGCCGTGTCCGGCTGTTCCCTGCGCGCGAGCCGATCCTCCCCCGCGCTCCGGGCGCAGCAGGCCGCCGGGCAGGCGGAGGGCGGCCAGGCCCGCGCCCAGGACGGACTCAAGCCGTTCGCCGAGCTGACCCGCGGCGCCACCTATCGCGCCGGTTTCTTCGACACCTACCAGAAGGGAGACAACCTCTACCTCGTCGTGCCGAAGGACCGGCTCGGGCAGGACTTCCTGCTCACCTTCGAGATCAGCCAGGGCGTCGGCGCGGCCGGGCTGTTCGGCGGCACGATGCTCGGCATCTTCGAGGGCGCGATCGTGGCGCTGGAGCGCCACGGCGACCGGGTCTTCCTCGTGCGACGGCCGCACCGCTACGTGGCGCCCGAGGGCTCCGCGGTCGCGCGCGCGGTGGAGCTCTCGTACACGCCGTCGGTGCTGGAGTCGGCGAAGATCGAGTCCATCCGCGAGGACTCGGCGGTCGTGATCAACATCAGCGACTGGATCCTCTCCGACCTGTCCGCGGTCGGCGAGCTGGTCAACAACGCGGTCTCGCGGCCGGGCCAGCAGGGGCGCGCCAACTTCGATCGGCAGCGCAGCTACATCGAGTCGGTCAAGGCGTTCCCCGACAACCTGAACCTGCGGGCGCGGCTGACGTTCCGGCCGCCGTCGCCGGCGCAACTCCGCACCGTCCCGGATTCGCGCTACATCTCGCTCGGCATCCACTACTCGTTCGCGCGGCTGCCCGAGCGGCCGATGAAGCCGCGGCTCGCCGATGACCGCGTCGGCTACTTCATCACGGCGCACAAGGACTTCTCGAAGGACGACGGCGACTCGTTCTTCGTCCGCTACATCAACCGCTGGCGGCTCGAGCCGAAGCCCGGCGTCGTCGCGTCCGATGGGCTCATCGAGCCGGCGAAGCCGATCGTCTACTACCTCGACCACAACATCCCGGAGGAGTACCGGCCTTACGTGAAGGCGGGCGTCGAGGCGTGGAACCGCGCGTTCGAGGCTGCGGGCTGGAAGAACGCGATCCGCGCGGAGATGCTGCCCGAGGGCGCGGACCCCGAGGACCTGCGCTACGCCACGATCCGCTGGAACACGTCCGACCAGCCCGGCTACAGCGCCATCGGCCCGTCCATCGTGGACCCGCGCACCGGCGAGATCCTGGACGCGGACATCCTGCTCGAGGCCAACATGGTGATGGGCTTCAAGCGGGACTGGCGGACCAAGGTCAGCCCCGCCCAGGCGATCCAGGAGATGCTGGCCGCATCGCCCGAGGAGCTCGCGTGGGCCGAGGCGGGCGGCGAGGTCGCCTCGCTGGGCGCGGCGCTGAGCGCGCAGGGCGCGCTCCTGCGGGTGCTGCTCGCGGCGAGCGGCGACATCGGGCCCAACGACCCCGTGCCCATGGAGTACGTCGGCCAGGCGATCAAGTGGGTCACCATGCACGAGGTCGGGCACACGCTCGGTCTGCGCCACAAC
Organism: bacterium; assembly: GCA_003242735.1. NCBI lineage: Bacteria > bacterium. The sequence continues at coordinate 114,219 of QGVH01000006.1, forward strand.
TTCCGGTCTTCGTTCGATACGCCGCTGGAGAAGCTCACGGATCCCGAGTGGGCCGAGGAGCGCGGCGTGTTCAGCTCCGTCATGGAGTACCCGAGCGTCAACCTCGACGCCCGCGGCGGCAAGGGCTACTTCTACAACCCCGGCCTCGGATCGTACGACCTCTGGGCGATCACCTACGGCTACACGCCGGATGACGAGCGCGCCGCGGCGGTCGCCCGCGAAGCGGCGAAGCCCGGTCACGCCTACGGCACGGATGGCGATGCCCGCGGGCCCGGCGCGCTGGACCCGAGCGTGAACGTCTACGACCTGAGCAGCGACCCGCTCGAGTGGGGCAAGCGCCGCGCCGAGCTGATCGCCAGTCTCTGGCCGACGCTGCCCGAGCACGTCCTCACGGACAACTCGCGTTACGCAGACCTGACGGACGCGTACCGTACGCTGCTCACCGAGTACGCCCGCGCGCTGGCCGTCGCCGTCAAGTACATCGGCGGGCAGTACCAGTACCGGGACCACGTGGGCGACCCGGACGGCCGCATGCCGTTCGTCAACGTCGAGAAGGCGCGACAGCAAGAGGCGCTGGCGTTCCTGCGCAAGTACGCGTTCGACGAACAGGCCTTCACCCTGCCGCGGGAGGTGCTGGCGCGCTTCGGCGCGAACCGCTGGGACCACTGGGGCGAGAACACCACCATCAACGGCCGGATCGATTACCCGTTCATCGACCAGGTGCTGGAGCTCCAGACCACGCTGCTCGATCAGCTCATCCAGCCGCTGCTCTTCGCGCGCATTCGTGATGCGGAGCTGAAGTACGGCGCCTCGCAGGTTCTCACGGTGCCGGAGCTGCTGGCGGGGCTCACGGAGTCGGTGTGGAGCGAGGTGTGGAGCGGCGGCGCGCGCAACATCCCGGTCCTACGCCGGGATCTCCAGCGCGCCTACCTGGATCGGATGACGACGCTGCTGGTCAACCCGCCCGCGCAGATGCCGGCGGACGCGCGCGCCGTCGCGCGCATGCGGCTCCAGGACCTGGACCGCCGCATCGCCGCGCGGATCAACGCGCCGGCGCTGGACGACTACACCCGGGCGCACCTGCTCGAGGCGCGCGCCCGCATCGCCAAGGCGCTGGACGCAGGGCTGGAGGCGGAGCGGCGGTAGCCGAGGACCGCGGTCCGCCCTTGTTCGTTCGAAACAGCGGTTCTGCGTCGGGGGCTCCCCCACGCCCGCACGAAGGGGCGCGCGTGGTCGCGTTCGCTGCCGCCGCCGGATCGGCTTACGGATCGGCGGCTCGCGGCTCACCGCGCCCGCCAGACCGCGGAGCCGCCGGGGATCGCGGCCGGCGGCGCCCTCGGGACGCGCCTCTGGCGGGCTTCGTGCCTCCCCTCTATCATCCCCGGCCGGCGGCGGTCCACGCCCAACCTCTTCGGCCCCACCCCGGCTGGGGCCCTCGTGAGGCAAAGGGGGGCATACTCCCGGACCGGCATCGACGGAACCCTGCTCGTCGCGGAGCGCCTCGCCGGGGGAGGCGAGTCGTGGCGTGTGCAGAGGAGAACCGGAGATGCCGAAGGACAAGGACCTCAAGCGCCTGGTCCGGGCGCGCATGGCGAAGACGGGCGAGTCGTACACCACCGCCCGCGCCCGCATCATCGCGAGGAAGCACGAGCAGATCCCAGAGTCTGCAGCCGCCCAGCCCGTTGCAGCAGCGGTGAACGCCGGGGAGACACTCGCCGTGCCGGCCGCTGCGCCCGCGACCGCTGCACCGCTCTCGCTTCCCGACGATTACGAGAAGATCGCCGGCAAGAGCGATGCGGCGGTGAAGAAAGCATCGGGTCGGACGTGGCCCGAGTGGGTCGCGCTGCTCGACGGCCACGGCGCGGCGGGCATGGAGCACCGCGCGATCGCGAAGCTCGTGCACGAGGAGTACGGCGTGGGCGAGTGGTGGGCGCAGATGATCACCGTCGGCTACGAGCGTCTGCGCGGGCTGCGCGATGTCGGCCAGCGGCGCGGCGGCGCCTACGAGACGAGCAAGAGCGTGACGGTCGCCGCGCCGGTCGAGGCGCTGTGGCGCGTCGTCTACGACCGGGCGCAGCGCGAGCGCTGGTTGCCGAGCGTGGATCTCGAGGTCCGCACGGCCACGGAGCCCAAGTCGCTGCGCGCCCGGCTCGCCAACGGGATCAAGCTGGAAGCGTACTTCACCGCGAAGGGGCCGGCGAAGAGCACGCTCGCGGTCCAGCTCAAGGGCCTCCCGGACAGGGAGGCGGCGCGGGCCGCAAAGGAGTTCTGGGGCGAGCGGCTGGCCACGCTGAAGGCGCTGGTCGAGCGGGAGTGAGGGCGAGCACGCTCGGAGGACGTGGATGAAGAACGGGGTGGCCCGCTGCGGCGGGGGCCACCCCGTTCGCCGTCGGCGGCGGCGACGCCGATGCATCCCACGGCAGCGCGCCTTTCGCATCGCCCGCAGGGTCACCCGTGCGCCGGGGCGAGCAACGCGCGCAGATACCCGGTCCACCGGGCGGCCCGCGCAGAGCTGTCGGCGGGCTGGTCACCCCCGGATTGCGGCTCGCGGTTGCGCTGGACCGCCTCCCACGCCTCTTCGCTCTCCCACGGCCGGTGAGCGCCGTGCCCCGACCACCTCGGCGCCATGCCCGCGGTCCAGAGGAGGCGGCGCAAGCGCACGGACGGACACGGCCCGGGATTGCGCGGGTACAGCGAGGCGATGTAATGCCGCTCGAGGAGGTCCAGCACCAAACGCGGCCGCGGGGGACGGAGCCGCTCGAGGACAGGCGGGGGCACGGTCACGTGAGCGAGTGACCGCGCGAGACGGAACGTCCAGTAGCACGCGGTCGTTGCACGCGCGGCCCGAGCGGCGTCCACGACTGCATCCCAGTCCACCGGGGTGCGTCCGAGGATCTGGTGCAGGTCACGGAACGTGCGCCACGACGCATGCGCGAGGCCGTGCGACCACGCGAAGTGCACGGCCAGGTGCAGCACCTGATGTTCAGTGGCAGGGACGAGCGCACGCCGGCCGTGGATCTCTATGGCACGCGCGCTACGCCAGATCGTCTCCGCAGGAAGATGGATGGCGTCCGTCTGACTGAGCGCCGCGTGCAGCTCCAGCGCGATGCCCGTCCCCAGCGGGTCGAGTAGAGGCGGCAGGTGGTGGTGCGCCTCGTAGATCTCGGATGGGTACGCTTCGGCGTCGTGTACCCAGCCGGCGGCGCGCAGCGCCTCCCACGCGGCGGCGACGTGCTCCTGCCTGACCAGCAGATCCACGTCGTACATCGGCCGCGCTGCGAAGGAGCCGTACGCCGTCGCCGCGACACCCGCCCCCTTCAGCAAGACGACGTCGATGCCTCGTTCCGCGAGCGCGTCCAGCGCGCCGATGAGGAGCTGCTGGAGCCGGAGCATGCGGAACTGCGTGGCGCGCACGAGCGCGGCGAGGCGAGTGCGCGAGGTCGGCGGGATGCTGTCTTCGGGCGCGCGGTCCGTGAGCCCTGCGAGGGCACCAACGGCTTTCTCTTGCCACGCGAGTGTGAGCAACGCGTCCCAATCCAGCGACGGATCCTGCAGCGCCGCTGCGGCTCCCGCCGGATCGAGATCGGGCTGGATTGCGGCGAAGAGGACGCGCGCCTCGGGGCAGAGGAGCCGGCGGCTCACGCTGTTCAGCGCGTCAGCCACGGGACGACGGCAGGACCGACAGGGACGGGAGAGGCAGCATGGCAGCAATCGGTCCCCGGGGGGCCGCGGCCCCCCGGGACGCATCAGCGTTACGAGCGATCCTTGTCCTTGCAGAAGAGCTCGTCGCCGTCGCCGATGCCGAAGATGCCGCCGTCGCAGTCCGGGTTCGTCCCGAGCCGTGTCAGTTCACGCACCGACCCGAACCGCTCGAGCTTGGGCTTGATGTACATACTCCCTCCTTTGGGATGATGGGTTGCGGGCGACTGGCCCGCGCAGCCTGTCGCACCCGCGACAGGATCGGTCAGATCGCAACGGTTGCCGCCGCAACGACCGTAGCGTTCGTCGGTTTCTCCAGACTTCCGGACGCGTTGCCTCGCCGGGCACGCAGCCAGAGCTCCGTCTGGAGCGTGTAGTAGAGGCCGACCCGGGTGGCGGCGTCTCGGCGGCGCGGGTACTCCGCGCACGCGCGGCGCAGCTCTTCGGCTCGAACGATGCCCAGCTCCTCCAGCACGAGCGGCTCGCGCATCGTCCGTTCGAGCAGACCGGGGAACACCTCCACCATCCAGCGGTGCGAGTAACCACCGGTGATCCCGGTCCGGTACGGCCGCGGGGCGAGAACCTCCTCCGGCAGCAGACCGTGCATGGCCCGCCGGAGCAGACGCTTGGTCTCCTTGCCGGACGATCGCTCCCACCAGGGGCGCGACACGGCGAATTCGATAACACGCCGGTCTGACAACGGCGAGCGGACCTCGACGCCCTCGCGCAGCGCGAACCCCGTGATCAGGGCGAACGCGCGGGAGACGAAGAGCGAGGTGAAATGCCAGTCGATCTCCCGGCCCGCGTGCGTGGCGGGGATCTCCCGCGTGAGGAACTCGCGGTCGCGCGCCTCCAGCTCGTGGCGCGCGACGAACTCCGGGTTCAGCCAGGACGGGATCGGGCGCTCGAGATAATGCTTCAGCCGCCGTCCGCCCCGGAGCCACGCGGCGAGGCGGAGCGCTGGCTCCGGCAGGTTGGGCTGGATCACCCACTTGAAAAACGGCCGGAACCCGCCGCGCGGCCGGGCCCGCCACTCGCGCGCCACCGTCCACCAGCGCCCTGCCCGGAACAGGTCGGCCAGGAAGACGTCCGAGTTCTGGAAGAGCTGGTCGCCGCCGTTGCCGTCCATGGCGACGCGTGCGCCCAGGGCCCGGGCCCCGGCTGCGAGCGCGCCGTTCCACCGCTCGTAGAGGTGCGCGTACGGCTCGTCCCGGGCCGCCGCCCGCTCCTCCTCGCGCTCCAAGAACGGGATGTCCGCGATGTCGATCCAGTGGACGGCCCCCCCCCACCGGTCCGCGATCGCCTGGATCCACTCGTCCTCGCGCCCCGGGTCGCCTTCGGGGTAGCTGATCGAGACCGGCCGCACGGCCGCGTCCAGGCCGTCCCGGCGGATCACGTGGCACGCCGCGCCGAACACCGCGGTCGAATCCCACCCGCCGCTCATCCACACGGCGTTCACCGCGCCCGGCTGCAGCCGCTCCCGCACCGCCGTCGCCAGCAGCTCACGCAGGTGCACGGCCGCATCCTCGTGCGAGAGCCGGCTGGGCTCAGCGTTCACCGGCACCTCCCAGTACCGGACCGGGCCGTGGAGACGGCCGTCCGACCAGCTCATGCGGTGCGCGTTGGGGAGCACGCGCACCGCCGTGTAGCAGGTCTCCGGGCCCGCGGAGAAGTGCAGGCCGGCGATCGTCGCCCCGAGGATCGGCAGGTTCAGGTCGTCCGGGCAGCGCGGGTGCGCGACGACCCCGCCGATCGTGGACGCCACGACCAGCTCGCCGCCGAGCTCCGCGTAGTGGAGCGGACGTTTCCCGCCGAGATCCCGCGCGCACAGGACCCGCCGCCTCGCCCGGTCCCAGAGGATGAAGGCGAAGTCACCCTCGATGTGCGACACGCAGTCGTCGCCCCAGGCGCGATAAGCGGCGAGGATCAGGTGCGCCGGCGAGTCGCCGGCCGGGCTCACGCCACGCTCGCGCAACGCCCGCCGCAGGTCTTCGCGGTAATAGACGGACGCGTCCGCCGCGACCACCACAGCGCCGTCCTCGACGACCAGCACCGGGCCGCTGAACGTCGGGTCGAGCTCCCATTCGTGGCGCGCGACCGCGAGCACGGCATCGCCGCCCCGCCAGATCTGCAGACGATCCCCGCCCCGGGCCGACATGCGGCCCAGCATCGCGCGGATCTGCGCATCCGTCACAGACGGCGCGTCACCGAACACCCCGACAATTGCGCTCACAGCACGATACCCGAATTGCGCGGTCCCAACGCGCTACCACGAAGTGGAGTTGGCCGACGCTCGCGGCGACGGATCACATTCGATACCCCGGGCCGATGTGGCCGCGCGCGCCAGCGGCCGGTTTGCAAGGGGAGTGCCATTCGGGGTGGCCACTCATCTCGTAATATGACAACATGTTACGGTTTTTTGGCGCGACGTGTCGGCGGTTCGGCCTGTTGCAGGCGATCATCATCTTGGCGCCCAGAAAAGTCACCATTTTGTCGCAGTGAGATCGCCGCACGGCAAGCGGGTCCGTCCCATCAATAATGTGAGAGAGACCCGACGCGCCGCGCGTACGCGAGCGCGACCCGCAACGCGATCATCCCGACGGACAGCAAGCCGACCACGAAAAGGGCGAGGATCGCGAGGTCCGGCAGCACCGCCCGGAGCGGCTCACCTTCCAGCAGGGTCCGGCGCAGCGCCCGAAGGCCGTAGGTCAGGGGAATCATCCCGGAGACAGACTCGAGCCAGGACGGAATGACGTGCGTCGGGTAGTAGACGCCTCCGAGGAGCGCGGAGAGGGTCGTGACGGCCTGCGGCAGTGGGCCCGTCGTGCGGAAAGCGATGACCAGCGCCGCCGCCATCATCCCGAACGGAACGTAGGCGAGGACAATGAGCAGCACGATGAGGAGGGCGAGCCCGACCCGCGACCAGAGGATCGTCGCGCCCAAGAGCCATGCGCCGACGAGCATGGTGGCGGCGCGCAAACCCGCCCATAGCAGGCTGAAGCCGATCAGCCCGGCCAGGACCTCGGACAGGCGGGTTCGGGTGCCGAGCAGGGCCTCGAGCACGCCGGTATTGATGCCGGAGCCGATCTCGCCCGCGAGCGCGTTGACGCTCACGGGGAGGAGCAGGAACGTCATCGTGCCGACGGCGAGGAATGCGAAGTATTGATCGCCCTCCGCAGCGATCTTGTCGGCCATGATTGGCTGGAGCGCGTTGGCGACGAAGAACAGCGGCACGACGGTCGCGAGCAACGAGAGGGTGGAGAAGACCATGCGGACGCGATAGCTCCGTGCCGCGAGCCAGCGCGCGCGGATCAATGCGACGGCGCCTCGCATCAGTCCTCCGCCTTCAGGCGGACCATGCGCTCGAGCAGGTCCGCGAGGGTGACCGGTCTGTGCTCGACCCCGCAGACGGCGACTCCGTGCCGGACCAGATGGCCCACCATGTCGGCGACGCCGTCGGGGCCGCCGGGAATGGGAGCCTCGACGACGGCCCAACGGGCGGTGCCGCGACCGTCGTCGAGCGTCGCGCCAATGTGTCCGGCGCGGGCGAGTGCGCGGAGCGCGTCGTCGACGTGGTCGGCGCGGACCGTCAAGCGGTACATGTCGTCCCGGACCTCGCCCATCAGTTCGTCGAGCCGGCCGACGGCGAGCAACCGCCCGCGATCGAGGACCGCGACGCGCTCACAGAGCTCGAACGCCTCCTCCGCATTGTGGGTCGCCAGGAGGATCGTGCACTGCTGGCGGCCGACGATCTCGTCGCGGAGGAAACGGCGGAACTGGCGCGCGGCGACGGGGTCGAGGCTCCGGGTCGGCTCGTCGAGCAGGAGCACCTTCGGCCGCGCCAGCAGCGCTCGCGCGATGAGGAGCCGCTGCTTCATGCCGGAGGAGAAGGTGCCGACCAACTTGCTGCCGGTGTGCTGGAGCCCGACCGCCTCGAGCAGTTCCCCGACGCGCGTCGACACGTCCCGGCGAGGAACGCGGTAGAGGGCCGCGAAGAGCTCGAGGTTCTCGCGCGCCGTGAGTCGCCAATCGAGGCTGCGCTCGTCCGGCACCACGAGCGCGAGCGCGCTCCGCACGGCGTGCGGCTCGCGAAGGATGTCGTGGCCTGCGATGCGCGCCGTGCCGGCGTCGGGGAGCAGCAGTGTGCTCAGCATCCGGAATAGGGTGGTCTTGCCTGCGCCGTTCGCGCCGAGCAGGCCGAAGAACTCGTTGCGGCGGATGTCGAAGCTGACGCCGTCGACGGCGGTGATGCGCCGCGCCCGGCGCCAGGGAGCGCGCAGGATCTCACCCCAGGTGCGCCGCTCGGGAAACGCCTTGGTGAGCCCCTGGACGGAGACGATGGGCTCGCCGTCGGCCGGGCGGGCGGCGGACGCACTGGCGTGTTGCGACGATGCAGTGAGCGGCGCGGTGGTCATGGCGTCGTGCCGGCGAGAGACTGCGCGTGCCAGTCGCGGATGGTGGCGACGGCCTCCTCGAGCCGATCGAAGTCGCGCACGATTTCCAGCCGGTAGACGGGGACGCAGGCTGCGAGCGCCGTCGCGTGCCGGAACAGGTTCGGCGCCTCGGGGCCCGTGAGCAGCGGCGCCAGCTTGGCGTGGCCGAGGATCACCAGGGCCGCCTCCATGCCGGAGAGCCGCGTGCGGCGGACGGCTGCGCCGTCGGGTGCCTCCCGGACCGGGGCGAGCAGGTACAGCGCCGCGAGCGGGTGCGTGCAGTGAGAAACGCGCTCCTCGGGCAGGGCGCGGAACACGGTCTTCGGCCCCACGGCAGCGGGCGCCGCCTGGCCGATGCCGACGACCCTGGCCGAGTCGGCCCAGAGACGGGCGGCGTGGAGGCCGGGGCCTGCGAGCGGCGGCGAGCCGGCAAGGACCGGCATGGTGTCGTCGGTGAGGAGCTTCCCGCCGGACCTCACCAGCGCGAGCGCCAACGTTGACTTCCCGTGCCGCTTCGGCGCGACGAACCCGACGGCCTGCCCGTCCAGCACCACCGCGCTCCCATGGAGACAGACGGTGCCGGCGGCGTACAGCGCGGTGGCGAGCACGCGGCTGGTGATGTCGGCCCGCGCGTCGGCGGCCGAGACGTCCTCTGCATGGGTCCACGTGATGGTCCGGCCATCTGCGGCGATGTCGAAGCAGCCGGTATCGTCGAAGACCAGGCGGAACCCGTGGCTCGTGCGGTAAAGACGGGTCTCGACGCCCGCCGTCACCGTGTCGCTCCCGAGCGGGACGCATTCCGCCTCCGGCGGCTCGCCGACCCGCGAGCGGAGGACCCACGTCACGTCCTCCGCGGGATCCGCCGCCTCGAGCTCCGGGATCGCCAGATCGCTCTCGAGGACGCCGCCGAAGAGCCGATAGCGATGCCTGATGGAGGGCTCGTTCGTCATTCAGAACTCGACCAGCCGGAGATCCGGCAACCGGGTGAACGTCTGCACGTGCTGCCGCGAGTCGCCGATCACGACACCGTCCAGCTCGATCCACGCGTGCGCCTCGAACTCGCCGTTGCGCCTGCGCACGCCGACGTTGATCCTGCTCGCCGTGATCCCCCGCCGTCGCAGCATCCGCTGGATCGCCATCGATCGGACCAGGCATTGCGGCCGGAAGACACCGTACCTCGCTGCCCGTGTCACCGCCCAGGCGACCGCCTCCGCAATGCGTCGATCCTCACGGCTCGGTGCTCGTCGCTCGGGCTCGGGCTCTGCCCTCCCGAGGAGCTCACCGACGGGGCGCCGCCAGCGTTCGTACTGGCACGCGAGCAGCACCACCTGGGCCTCTGCGAGCAACCGCACCTCTCGCAGAGTGAGCCCGCGGAGTCGGCGGAGCCACACGGCCGCGGTCCGGGTCATGGGGTCACCGTTCGTCGGCCGGGATCACCAGGCCGTGACGCGCCAGGTCATCGAGGAGCTCGACCACGTCGCTCCGGAGTTGCTCGGCGGGCACATCCGGATAGCGCCGCCCGAGCTCCGCGCACACCTGGTCGAGGTCCTGGCACGTGGGGGGCAGGAGTTGCCACACCTCGACACCGACGGGGTTGAGACCGAAGTAGACTTCCTGTTCCATGTGCAGGAGGATCGCGCCCTCCGGCACGGGCTGGAACAGCACGGCAGGGTGAGGTTTCGGCAGCATTCGTTCAGAATCGAAACGACACTCTGGTTGAAAGCGGGTCCATGACGCCGGTGGCCGGACGGGCAAGTCAGGGGCCGATGGGGGCCATGGCGGCCAAATCGTGAATCCGTAATGACCTGGGAGACGTCCGGCGCCGACACGGGCGCCTCGAAGCTGTTGCGTTTGCGCAACCCTGTCAGGGAGGCGGCGCGGCGGCGGTGCGACACTGCCGGCCGGGAGGGCGGCGAGCAGGCCACGGCCTCGAGGCAGCGGAGCCCGCGCCTCCCTCGTCCACCGCGTCGACCGCGGGGGACGAGGGGAGGGGGCGGAGCGTCCGGTCAGGATCGGCGCAGGGAAGGGCCCGGGGGGCCACGGCCCCCCGGCGGGTTGGTGCTACGAGCGGTTTCCGGTGTTGGTGCACCCTACCCAATGGCCGCGGGCGGCGTCGACGCCGAAGATGCCGCCGTCGCAATCGGTGCTGAGACCGTATTGGGTCAGCTCGCGCACCGAGCCGAACCGCTCCAGTCTCGGTTTGACATACATTCGATCACTCCTCTCGGGAGACGGGTTGCGGGCGACTGGCCCGCGCAGCCTGTCGCACCCACGACAGGATAGCACAGATGGCACCGGTAGCGCCACCCTTCGATTCGAACGGCACCTCGCCCCTCCCGCGCGGGCGAGCCGCGCGTCGGCATCGCGAGCATGCCCCGGGAACGCCTCGACCGCCCCGTGTCGGGCGGCGGGGCGCTCCCCCGAACAGGACGAGCCGGACCACCGCCCCGGAAGACGGCCGGAAAGCGCTGTGCGGTTCCGCCTCCTCCGATCAACGGGGCGCCGTGCCCGGCGGACAGCGCCCCAGCTGCGCGGGTGTGGAAGTCGGCCGCTGCGTGTGCCCAACCGAAACCGCCGACGACGGCGCGCACCGGCGCTTTCCCGCACGGATCCGGTCTGAGGGTACCACCACAGCGGGCGCTGGCCGCCGCACCCGGCGGCGCAGGAGAGACGGCCACAGCGGCTGCCGCAGCCGTTCGCTGCGCGGGGGGCCCGCAAACACGATACCAAACAGGGGGATGCCGTCTATCTCGTGTGGCTACGAGAGTTTCGAGACGGCACGCCGTGCGGTGCGGCGCAGTCTTGTTGCAGGCGAGCATCAGACCTGGCGCCTGCATTGGTCACCGTTTTGTCCCACGGCGGCGGGCCACCGGCTCGTCGTACGATACGAGAAGGCGCCGACGAACCATGCATGGCGAAGCGTGACGCGGCCGCGCGCCGCGCGCCTGCTCACCCCTCCTGCTCCGCCGCCGTCGCGATCTTCGGCTCGACGGCGACGTCAATGGCGATCCCCTGGCGTACGCTCTGGGTGACGGTGCAGAAGTCCTCGAAGAGGCCGATGCAGCGCGTGAGGCGCGCGGCGTCGGCCTCGTCCAGCTCCGGGGCGAGCCGGACCGCGATGCGGCTGACGCGGAGGCGGCCCGCGTCGTTGCGTTCGATGGTGCCGCTCACCTCGGTCTCCATGCCCGTCACGGGCACATGCGCCTTCTGGAGGCAGAAGAGCAGACTCGCGGCGAGGCAGCTCCCCACCGCGGCGCCGAGCAGCGCGGTCGGGTTCGGCCCCGCGCCCCCGCCCAGCGGCGGCGGCTCGTCGACGGTCAGTTCTCCGGTGGTCCCGGAATCGAAGCGGACCGCGAACTCGTAGCCGTCGCGCCGCGTCAGCGTGACTCTGAAGGTGTTGTCTTTCATTGCGCTCCCCTCGTCATCGAGGTCGTGATCCGGCCGGAGTCTCGGCCGCCGGCGTGCCACTCCCGACCGTGGCCCGTGGGCCATCGACCCCTCCGCCGGCCGCACGGAAACATGCGTCGTCCATGCGAGGCGGTCTATCGGGGAATGCCGGACGGCCCGTGGGGCGGAGTCGGCGGCGGGCCGCAGGGCCGGGCTTGCCCGCGGGCGGCCCTACAGCGGTGTGGATGCCCGGGCGGCCCGCCCCGCCTTTGCCGCCCGTGCGAGGTGGGGAGCGGGCGCATCCGCGCGGCGCAGCGGATGCTCGAGGGGCCCGCCGCGCCGGGACCTCGGGCGCCGCGCGGGGTACACGTGGATGCCCCCCTGCGAAAGGAAGGCGCATGTCCGACTGGGTGAAGCTCCGGAACTACGCGAGCCGCGCGGAGGCGGACTTCCACGCCGGTCTGCTGCGGGGCGAGGGGATCCCCGTGTTGCTCCAGGGCCCGGACATCGGGATCTTCGGCGGCGGGTTCGGCGGCATGTCCGTCCAGGGCGTGACCCTCCTCGTGCCCGCGGCCGACCTCGACCACGCGCTCGAGGTGCTGGGGCTCGACGAGCCGGAGGACGAGCCGGCGTGAGCGGCACGGCGGCGATGCTCTGCGCTTGCCCCGGGGCGGCGACGGGTGGCGGCGCGCGCGGCGACGCCGGGTTGGCTGCGCACGTGAACGCCGCGCGAGGCGCTGCGGGCCCGGCGCCGATCGCGGCGAACGGCGGCAGGACCGCGGTGGAGCCCGCCTTGCCGCGGGCGGCGGTCGGGTGGAGCGGCGGCAAGGACTCGGCGCTGGCGCTGGATGCAGTGCTGCGCGAGGGGCGGCTCGCCGTGCACGCGCTGGTCACGACCGTGACGGACGCGTACGACCGCATCAGCATGCACGGCGTGCGGCGCGCGCTGCTGCGTGAGCAGTGCGCCGCGCTCGGGCTGCCGCTGGTCGAGGTCGAGATCCCGCCGGGCTGCACCAACGAGGTCTACGAGGCGCGGACGGCGGAGGCGTTCGAGGCGTTGAAGCGCCAGGGCGTCGAGCGTCTCGTGTTCGGCGACCTGTTCCTCGAGGACGTGCGTCAGTACCGCGAGAACCTCGCCGCCCGCCTCGATCTCGCGTGCGAGTTCCCGCTGTGGGGCCGTGACACGGCGGAGCTCGCTCGCGCGTTCATTGAGGCGGGGTTCCGCGCCATCGTCGTGTGCGTGGACCCCGGGCAGCTCGACCCGTCGTTCTGCGGCCGCGCGTACGATGCTTCGTTCCTCGCCGATCTCCCCGCCACGTGCGATCCGTGTGGCGAGCGCGGCGAGTTCCACACGTTCGTCTACGACGGCCCGATCTTCGGCCGGCCGGTGGCGGTAGAGAGGGGCCAGGTGGTGGAGCGGGAGGGGTTCTGGTTCGCGGATCTGCTGCCGGCGAACGGGTCGGCGGGCGCCACGGGCTGAGGCGACCGGCCTCTCACAGCGGCCCGTTCCCCGACACCCCGGCGCGCTGACCACCGGGATGTTCCGGGCGCACGGGGAGTGCAGCGAACCGGAGGCTCTGCCGTGCCCTGCCGTGAAGCGTGGTTCGCGCGCGGGGCGTGCAGCCCGGGCGCAGGCGGCGTCAGGCGCCCGCGACTCACGCGCCGCTCCTCACTCCGTGATCTCGCGGATCACGCGGCACGGGTTGCCCGCGGCGAACACCCCCTCCGGGATGTCCCGCGTCACGACGCTGCCCGCGCCGATCACCGAGCGCGACCCGATCCGCACGCCGGGGAGGATGATCGCGCCGCCGCCCACCCACACATCGTCGCCGATCTCCACCGGCTTCCCGTACTCGGCTCGCCTGCGGAGCTCCGCGTTGAACGGGTGCAAGGGCGTGTAGATCTGCACCGCGGGGCCGAAGAGCGTGAAGCTCCCGATGCGCACGGGGCAGACGTCCAGCACGACGCAGTTGAAGTTGAAGAACACCCGCTCGCCGAGCTCGATGTTCGTGCCGTAGTCGCAGTAGAACGGCGGCTCGACCCACGCCGACTCGCCGCCCTTGCCGAACAGCTCGCGCAGGATGCGGCGGCGCTCCTCCACGTCCCCTGCCCGTGTCGCGTTCAGCGCTCGGCAGAGGTCCCGCGCCCGCTCGCGGGCCGCGAGCAGCTCCGGGTCCAGCGGGTCGTAGAATTCCCCGGCGATCATCTTCTCCCGTTCGGTCTTCATTGACGCCTCCTCGGTTCGGCGCAGCGCTCCGGCGCGCGCACCGGGTGGCGCCCGATCCGGCGCGGCCCCGCCCACGCACGAAAGCGCCTGCGCCCGGACCCAGGGCCTCGGGCGCAGGCGCCCTCTCCCGCCGCGTCAACCCGCCGTGCGGCTGCGGCTCAGCCCGCGTTCACCCACGGGTCGTTCCGCATCCAGTCTGCGTCGAGCGGGGAGAAATGGAAGACCACGCCGCCGTTGGCGAGCAGGGGCAGCAGCCGCCGGGCGCGGTCCATCTCGATGGCGGGGCAGCCCTCGCTGCGGCCCGCGTCCCGCGCAGTCACGTAGGGCGCGCCGTGGGCGACGATGCGGCGGCGGCGCGCTGCGTTGTTGAAGCGGCCGGACTGGCCGTCGAGCCGCAGGCCGACGGAGGTGTACGCGCGGCCGCCGGCCCTGCCGTGGAAGGTGTACGTCTCCTGGGCGAGGTACAGCCCCAGGGAGGTGGCCTTGCTGCCGGGCCGGTTCGAGAACCGGGTCGGCACGCCGTTGCGGGTGCTGGACGAGCCGCTGCCGTGGGCGACGGTGAACGGGCCCTCCACGAGCTTCAGCCGGTCCATGTCGAAGACGTAGCCGCGCGGCGTCCGGTTGTCCAACCCGAAGTCCACGAAGAAGAGGTACGGCTTGCGGACACGGCCGGGGTTCGCCGCCCGGTAGTTGTAGTAGGCGCGGAACGCCATGCGGAGGGCTTCCGGATGGCTCATCCGGCGGACGTGGGGCGAGAGCGCGCGGAGCGCGGCCGCCACGCGGCGGTCGACGACGTCGAGCGCATCGTCCGCCTCGAGCGGCGCGGGCGTGGCCGCGGGCGGGACCACGACCTCCTCGGCTCGAGGGGGCTGTTCGGCCGCGGCGGCGCCCGGGCCGGGCACGGCGCTGGCGCTGGTCGGCGGCGCGGCCCCGAGGACCAGCACGGCGAACGCGAGCAGCAAGGGGGTCGGGATGCGCGGTGATGCTTGCGCGATCATTGGACCTCGCGATGCTGTGAGCGTCTTCGCTCGGACTCGATCTGTGGACCGGAATCGAGGCGGGCACGACGCTATGTCAACGGACTGCGCGGCCGCACCGTTGTCCGACTACACGCCCGGGGGGCTGAGGTTTCACGCGGCTCTGCGTTTTCGGGAGGCGGGGCCGACGGGCGGCGGTGGGCCCGGGCCGGGCTGACCCGACGCCGGCCCGCACGCCCCGGGCTGCCGGGCGCGCGGCCTAGCCCCGGGGCGGCACCGGCCCCCGCCGCCGGAACGGCTCCCTCACCCGCTCCGGCACCCGCTGCCACTGCTCGGGTGTGAGGATCTTCTGGACGGCCGCCAGCGCCTCGGTGACCTCCCGGCGGGCGGCCTCGATCTCCGGCTGGAGCTCGGCGAACGCGCGCATCTGCTCCTGGCCGCTCATGCCGTCCAGCCGCTTGCCCAGCGCCTCCCGGCGTTCGTTCAGCTTCTCCTGGAGCCGGGCCGAAACCTCCTCGACCGCCGCGACCTGCTCGGGGGACAGCCCGAGCGTGTCCTTCAGCTCGAGCAGCACGGGGATCGGGTTCGCGAGCATGCGGTCCAGCAGGCCGACGACGTTGAAGCTCCGGCCCGCGCCGCCCTCGCCGCGCCCGCGCGGCCCGTCCGGCCCGCCGCCGAAGCCGCCCGGGCCCCCGAAACCGCGCATGCCGCCGAAGCCGCCCGGCCCTCCGCGCATCGGGCCGAACCCGCGGTCGTTCAGGGCCGGGATGCCGCCCACGGCGAGGCGGGCGGAAAGGGTGAGGGAGAAGGCGTTGCGGAAGGCGCCCGGGCCGCGCCGCACCTGGCCGAAGCCCTCGTTGACCTCGTAGACGAACGCGTTGGTCGCCGGGTCGAAGCCGCGCACTTCCAGCAGCGTCGCATCCGCCCGCCGACCCTCGCCCCAGCCCCGCATGCCGTTGCGCCCGTGGAGCAATTGGTCGAGCCCCGTCAGCACGTTCTGCGCGTCCACCGTGATCGTCAGCCGCCGGCCGATGGTGGGCAGGTTCGGCCGCAGCCCCAGACGCATGCTCAGCGACTGGGTCCAGCCGTCGCGGCAGCTGTTGCGGTCCGCGATCCTGCCGATCTGGGAGGTGAGGCACTCGCGGACGCGGTCCGGCACGTTCGCGAGCAGCCGCGCCATGCCGTTCGCGATCGCCGTGTCCGGCGCGTTGTTCGGATCGAAGATGAACGCGCGGTCGTTGTACGCGCCGTCGCCGTTGACATCGCCCCGGACCATCGGCGTGAACGGCGAGCCGGAAGAGAGGCCCGCGACCGCCGCGAGCTCGATCTCGGGAGTGAACGGGTACGCCACGATGAGGTTCAGCGTGTGGCGACGGTCGTTGCTGCTCGTCGCCCACTCGGGGACGTTGGGGTTGCCGGCCGTCGGCGTGCCCGCGAACGAGCCGGAGCCCTGGTCCCGCGCGAAGCCGAGGGTGTAGTTGACACCAAGCCGGAGCTTCTCGCCCACCAGCCCGTTGACGCTCGCCGTGACCTGGTGCGCGACCGAGCGGCGATCGGACACCAGCTCGAGCACGTGCCCGAATTCCGGGAACCGGCGCGACGTCGCCATCCCGACCGCGCCCGTGCCCGGCACGATCGCCGCCGGGTCGCCGAAGAACGGGCGCCCCTCGTGCGCGAGGGTGACCGCCTTCGACTCATCCAGGTTGAGGTCGCGGTAGCCCCACAGCCCGCTCCCGCGCGCATACCGGTACCGGATGTCGCCGGTCAGCCCGAACGGCAGCGGCGTGCGGTAGCCGAGCTCGAAGCGAATCGACTTGGGCACCGACTGCGCCGGGTCGAGGAGCAACACGTTCGGCGCCCGCTGCGCCTGCCCGGGCGGCTCACCCGGGCCGCCGTCCGCGCACGTGTCCGGCACCGCGTCCGGGTCGGCGAGGTAGAGCTCCCAATCCGGCACGGGCACGGCCGACCCGATGCAGACGAGCCGCTGCTCGGCGTCCGGCAGACCCGTCTGGCGCGTGGCCGACGCGTACGTGCTCGTGGGCGCACGGCCCGCGAACACGCCGATCCCGCCGCTCAGCTCCTTCAGCGGCGAACCCGCCTCGCTCAGCCGGTAGCTGAACCCGATCCGCGGGCTCAGCGCGGAAGCGTGCGGCGCGATGTCCGTGCGCCGGCCGAACGCCTGCTCCACCGCCGGGTTGTACGCGGGCCGCTGGTCCAGCGACCAGCGGTCCCAGCGCAGGCCGAATGTGAGCTCGAGCGGCATGCTGACCCGCCACGTGTCGCCGATGTAGAGCCCCGCATTGAGCGTCCCCATCCGCGCCTCGCGGGCAGCGAGCGCCCGCTCGTACCGCTCCGGCCGGTTCGCCTCCAGGTCCGCCAGCGACGCGAACGTGAACACGCCCAGCAGGTCGGCCGTGGAGCGCTGCACATCGGTCGAGCGCTCCAGCGATCCGCCGAGCTTCAGCCGATGGATCTGGTAGCCGATGGGCAGGAGGAACGAGACGTCGTTGGCGATCTGGAAGTCGCGGCTGCGCGCCTCTGACGGCATGCTGCGGTTGCCGCCGAACACCAGGCTGCGCGTGCCGCGCGTGCCGTCCTCGAACTCCGAGGTGACGCGCACCCGCCCTTCCGGAACCTGGAGGTACGGCAGCGCCTCGGACCAGCGGTCGGCGAACGAGACGCGCAGAGTGTTCGTCCAGTTCGTGCCGAGCCGCGAGTTGATCGAGAGGGCGGCCATCCGCTGATTCCGCTCCGTGTCGCCGCCGTGCTGCGCCAGCTCGAGCACGCTGATGCGCGTGCTGTCGTCCGAGCTCACGTTCGCGTTCAGCCGCAGCGACACGGTGTGCGACTGGCTGCGTCGCTGCATCACGTTCCAGTCGAACCGCGCCTGGAGCCGCACGTCGTCACGCAACTGGTCGTAGGGGCCGGTCTGGCCCTCCACGGGCAAGCCCTGGCTGCTGAGGATCGAGAGAAAGCGCGCGATGGAATCCACGCTCACGCCCGATCGTTGCACCGCCAGCGGGTCGTCCGCCGCCAATGCGAACCGGTGGTTCACGTTGCGCGTGAGTTGGAACGAGACGTTGTAGAACAGCCGGTTGCGCACGATCGGCCCGCCCCACGAGCCACCCAGGGAGTGGCGCGTGAACGCGTTGACCGTGGGTGCGCTGTTGAACTGCAACGCGTCGTCGGCGAGGCGGTAGGAGAACAAGCCGGCCGGACGGTTGGCGCCCCGCGCCGTCGTCATCGAGACCAGGCCGCCGGCGAAGCCGCCGCGGGACACGTCGAACGTGCTGGTCGTGACCTGCGTCAGCCGAACGCCCTCCTCCGGCACGCCCATCTCGCCGCCCCGCAGCACCGTGCCGTCCAGGGTGATCTGGTTCAGCAGGTCGCTCATCCCCGCGACGGAAAAGCCCATGCGCCCCGACAGCGAATCCAGCTCCGTGGCAATGACGCCTTCCGCGAGCAGCGCGATCGTGTTCGGATCGAGGTCGGGCAGCGGCAGCCGGTTGAGCAGCTCCTGCGGCAGGACCGTGGACTCCTCACCCGTGCGCCCCGCGGTCGGCGGCGGCAGCGGCGCGCGTACCGTCAGCCCCTCGAGCTGGATCGCCTCCGGCTGCATGGTCACGTTGGTGATCAGCAGCTCCTGCTGGCCCTCCCGGACCACCGTGCGCACCACGTCGGCCATCCCGATGAACGTGATGCGCAGCACGTACCGGCCGCCGCCGTCCGGGAAGAGGATGAGGTAGCGGCCATCGGCGTTCGTGATCGTGGACCGGCTGATCTCCGTCTCGACCGAGATCGCCTCGACCCGCGCGCCGGCGATCGGGTTGCCCGCGGCGTCCACGACGCGCCCGGTCAGCACATCCGCTTCCTGCGCGGCGGCGCGGCCCGCGGACAGCAGGAGCACGACTGCGACGAACAGCAGACGACACGGCATAGCGGTCCTATCCTTCCTGATGGAGCTCCGCACCCCCACACCGGCGACGGCGGCTGCGGGCGCGCTCGACCCGTCTTCTCTATTGACGCCTGGCGGCGGAAGTTCGTTGACCGACCCTTGTCGCTCTCGCCGGGGCGGCGGGGATCCCAGCGGCACAGGGCGCGTCTCCGGCGCCACGCACCCTCTGCCCATGCGGCGGTGTACAGGAACCGGCGCATCATTGAGACCCCTGAACCCCATGTCGGCCCTGATGCGACGTCGCTCCGCCGCCTCCACGCTTCTCGTCTGCGCCCTTGCCTTCGCCGGGTGCGGCGGGCCGCCACGGCCAGGCCAGCCGCGCGTCGGCGGCGCGGGATGCGACCTCGTCCCCGGCATGGATCCGGCCGGCGGCACGGCCACGGCCGGCGACGCACAGCCCGTCGTCGTCGGGATGCCGGAGGCGGTGAGGCCGGCGAACGCGCCGGTGCCGCGCAACGCGGCGGAGCGGCTGGTCTTCGCCCAGCTCTACGAGGCGCTGGTCCGCGTGGGCTGCGACGGCCGCATCGAGCCCGGCCTCGCGGCGCAGTGGCGGGCGGAAGACGGCGGCCGGTCCTGGGTCTTCACCCTGCGCGCCGACGCCCGCGACTGGACCGGCGCGCCCGTGACCGCCCGCGATGTGGCGGAGAGCTGGCTCGCATCGCCCGTCGCGCCGGCGCAGGGCTCACGCGCGGCGGAGGCGCCGCGCCTCAGCGCCGTCACCGTCCTGGACGGCCGGACCGTGCGGGCGCAGGTGACCGTTCCGGTCCCGCTCCACTGGTTCGCGCGGCCGGAGCTGGCCGTGCGGACGGCGGCCGAGGTCGGCGGCTGGCCGGCGGGCACGGGCCCGCTCCGCCCGGAGACCCGCTTCCCCGGCAGGGGCGTCCTGGACCGCGTCGTGCTCCGCTCCGCCGGCACAGGCGCCGTGGAGTTCAGGGCGCTTCCTCCCGACCCGCGCAACGCCGTGGATGGGGGTGTCGACCTGCTCATCACGCGCGACCCCGCGGTCGTGGACTACGCCGCCGCATCCGGCGCGTTCGAGGCCGTGCCGCTCCCGTGGGACCGGGCCTACGTGCTCGTGTCGCCGGGCACGGCGGCGGGCGAGCCCCGGGTCGTGCTCCCGCCGGACAGCGCGCTCCGCGCACTGGCGCGGGACGCGGTGCGGGCGGAGGCGCGACCGGCGCGGGAGCTGTTCGCCGGCGCGGAGGCGTGCGGCGAGGCGAGGGTGGGGCCGGGAGCCACGGCCGGTGCAGGCGCGCGGCGGCAGCCGGAGCGGGTGGTCCTGCTCTACCCGCCGGGCGATGCGGTGGCCCAGGGGCTCGCGGAGCGGCTGGTGGCGCTGGCGCCGGAGGCGGGGCGGGCGGCGGCGTGGCTGGCGGATGCGGCGCCGCAACTGGCCGCGGCGGGCGCCCGGGCCCGGGCCGGGACGGCCGCGCGGGACGACGACTTCGCAGCCATGCTGCGCCGCGGGGCCGGCCCGGCCGTGGTGCCCGTGGAGCGGGCGGCGGGGATGGACGCGTGTGGAGCGCTGGACGCGCTGCGGGGCGCGGTGCCGTGGTTGACCAACGCCCAGGCGCACGGAGCGCCGACCGGGGAAACGATCGGCGGGCAGGAGGGCGCACCTGCGCCCGGCGCTGACGGCCCCCGCGTCGTCCCGCTGATCGAGACCCGGCCCGTGCTGCTCGTGCGGCGCGGGGTCGCTGGCGTCGCCGTGGACGGCCAGGGCACGCTGCTGCTGGGCCGGCTGCACCGAACGCGCGGAGGTGCGCCGTGACGTTCCGCTCGAAGCTCCTCGTGGCGTGCGTGCCGCTCGCCCTGGCGCCGCTGGCGTTCTTCGGCCTCCGGGTACGCGACGAGGTGGTGGGGCGGCTCGAGGCGCAGTACCGCGAACGGGTGGCGGCGCTCGCCGACGTGGTCCAGGCCGACGTTGCCCGCGAGGCCGCGGCGGTAGGGGCGAGGCTAGACCGGGTGGCGGAGGCGATCAAGGCGGACAACCGCCTGCGGCGCGCGCTCCTGGACGGCGCGCACACGGACCGGACGTACGTGCTGGACTACGCGGGCCACGCCATGGGGCTCGTCGGGCTCGACGTGCTGCGGATCCAGGACGCCGAGGGACGCGTGCTCAGCTCGGGCCATTTCCGCAACGAGTACGACGTGGTGGACGCCGCGCTGCCGGCGGCGGTCGCGCGCGCGGGCGACTCTGGGGCGCTCGCGGCGGTCCGTACGCCCGGCGGCGAGGTGCTCGCGCTCGCACGCGTCCGTGAGCTGCGGCTCGGTCCGCGCGTGTTCACGCTGCTCGGCGGAACGGCGGTGGACACGGCGTTCCTGGACCGGCTCGCCCGCGGAACCGGCCTCGGCGTGCGGCTCGAAGCGCCGGCGCCGCACAGCGTCGCGGAGCAAACGCCGTCCGCCGCGCCCGCCGGTAGCGCGTACGCGCGCGCGGTGACACTCCGCTTCGCAGGCGCGGGGCCCGACACCGTCGCGCGCTTCGTGGTGCACGCGTCGCTCGAGCCACTGGCGGCGCTGCGGGCGCAGATGGACCGCTGGTTGCTCGTCGCCGCCGCAGCGGCCGCTGCGCTCGCGCTGGCGCTCGCGTCCGTCATCGCGGCGCGGCTCAGCCGACCGCTGGCCGAGCTGGCGCGGCACGCCGCACGCGTGGAGCTGGACGACCCGGACGCATCCTTCGCGACGCGCCGCCGCGACGAGATCGGCGCCCTCGCCCGCGTGCTCGACGCGATGATGCAGCGGCTGCGGGCGAGCGCGGCGCGGCTGCGCGAGGCGGAGCGGCGTGCGACGGTCGGCGAGATCGCGCGGCAGGTCAACCACGACGTCCGCAACGGCCTCATCCCCATCCGCAACGTCGTGGCCCACCTCGCCGAGCTCGCGCGCGAGCGGCCGGACGAGCTGCCGCGCGTCTTCCTCGAACGGCAGCGCACGCTGGACGCGGGCATCGAATACCTGCACTCGCTCGCCGCGAATTACGCGCGTCTCTCCCCCGAGCCGGTGCGCAAGCCGTGCGACGTGAACGCCGTTGCGCGCGCGGTCGCCAGCGACGCTGCGGCGCGGGCCATGGGAGCGAGCGGTGCGCGGGCCGTCGTCGCCACGGACCTCGCGCCCTCGGTCCCGCCCGTGCTCGGCGACCCCGTCGCGCTCCGGCGCATCCTCGAGAACCTGGTCGTGAACGCGCTCGAGAGTCTGGACGACGACGGCGGCCGCGTGCTCGTCGCGACGCGCGTCGAGCGAGGCGAGGACGGCCCGCGCGTGGTGATCGAGGTCGCGGACACCGGCCGCGGCATGGACGAGGCGCAACGGGCGCGCATCTTCGAGGACTTCTACACCACGAAGCCGGGCGGCACGGGCCTAGGCCTCTCCATCGTCCGCCGGCTGGTCAGCGACCTGGGCGGCCGCATCGAGGTGGAGAGCGCGGTGGGGCAGGGGACGCGCTTCAGGATCGAGCTGCCGGGGGGCGTGAGCGCGGGCAGAGAATGAGCGCAGCGCTCGGTCGCCTCACCTCAACCGGACCACGGTCACCCGCCCCCGCACCTCCACGTCCGCATCACGGAAGCTTCCCGAGAACCCGGATGCACGCAGGCTGGTGCGCGCGCCGTCGCGCTGCACATCCGGCCGATCGGCGATCCCCGCGACGGTCACGCGCCCGACGCCGTTGAAGAGCGGGTGTGCGCCGGCGGCCTCGGTCAGAGCCTCGACGTCCGCACCCGCTTCAGCGATCAAGCTCAGCTCCGCCGCCTCGTTGCCGAGGCGCAGGAACCGCGTGTGCAGCAGGCCGCCTTCCACGTGCTCGACGTTGAGGGGGGCGAAGCCCTGCGGCCAGAGCCGCCGGCCGCTCGCCGCCTCGATGACGATGCGCCAGCCCTCGCGCGCGTCGAACGCCCGCCGGCGCTCCGCGCGCCGCGCGACCACCGCGGCCGCGTCGTCCTTCGCGGCGCGTTCCAACACCGCCGCCTCGTCGGCTCCGAAGCCGCAGCGCCCGGCGTCGCTCGTGCGTCCGTCGAGAGCGGCCTCGAGCAGCGCGTCGAGATGTTGCGCGTCGTCTTCCTCGAGCGCTGCATGCCAGCCCGGGCGGAACCGGTCGAGCAGGAACGCGAGCGCCGGGCCGATGGCGTAGCTGCGGTTACGCGCGGCAGCGGGCGGAAATTCCGTCTCGGGAATATCGACCGTCGTGCGACCCGCGGCGCGGCGCTGGACGTACGTGGCGAGCCCCTCGTTCAGCTCGGTGAGCCGCTCGTAGGCAGAGAACGCGGAGTCCATCGCGGCGAAGCGCTCGCGGCGGGCTTCCAGTGCCACCCGCGCCCAGCACGCCGCGTCGGCTTCATCCGCCGCCGCGAGCGCGCGACGCAGAGCGGCGGACTCGCGCCGCCGCAGCCCGAGCAGCCCGGCATCGGTCACCGGGTAGAGCAGCAGGTCGGCCTCGTTGCCCACCCAGCCCGGGCGCCTCGCACGCTGGAAGACGTGGAACGCCTCGTGGAGCGCCACAGCGGCCAGCTCCCGCACGCCGGACGGCCCGCCGGGGCCGCCGTCCGCGAGCAGCGCGGCCGTCGTCACGCCGCCGATCTCGATGCTGGTGTCGGCCACCATGGCTGGATGACGGCCCTCGAACGCCAGGACGTGCGGCGCCGCCCCCGCGACCGGAGTGAACCCCTCCGGCGGCGATGGGTGGCGGAACAGGTACGTGCGACCCTCGGCGAAGATGGCGAGTGGGATGGAAAGCGGAACCCGTCGCGCTTCGGTGCTCAGGCGCCGCCGTCCAGCGCGGGAAGGGGTCCAGTTCCGTTACAGCGCACGGGCCTGTGCCGCAGGACCAGCCTTCCTCGAGCCGTCGTGAGGCCGGTGTGCGCGCGGTAATGCATTGAGATGCAACGGCTTGGATGGTATTGATCGGTCTGCGCCCGGCACCCTTGCCCGTTCCCTGCGGCCAGCCCCAGTGTGGCATCGCCTCTCCCCAGGACCGCGCAGGAGGGTCTCGACATGGATGCGTACCGTCGGCGTCGGGCGGCCGCGTGGGTCGTGCTGTCGTTGTTCGCGGCCGCGGCGTGCTCGGACTCGACCGGGGTGGAGGACCGCATCGAGGGCAACCTGCGGCTCTCGGTCCGTGTTCCCGCGCCGGGCGAGTCGGGAGCGGCGTTCTCCGTCGTGCCCGTCACGGATGATGCGGGCCGGACGCTGGACATCCAGCAGGTGCAGCTCGTGTTCGAGGAGATCGAGCTGGAGGCCGTGCGCGGGAAGGGCAGGAGTGGTGGGAACGGTGAACACGGTGGCGCGTCCGCCCTCGTGTGGTGCTGGAGCGATGACGACGACGATTGCTCCCGTCACCGGGAGAGGCAGCGCGGCCGTAAGGGTCGGGTGTTCGAGGCGGGGCCGGTCCTCGTGGACCTGCCGCTGGATGGCGGCTCGATCCGTTTGCTGGAGGGCGAGGCGCCGGCGGGGAGCTACCGGAAGCTGGGGCTGGAGATCGACCGGCCCAACGACCGCACGCCCGCGCATCGGGCGTTCCGGGAGGAGCACCCGGATTGGCCGCGCAACGCGAGCATCCGTGTGCGCGGCACGTATGACCCGGGCACGGGCCCGCAGGCGTTCGACGTCTTCCTGAACATCGAGCTGGACCTCGAGCTGGAGTTCGACGAGCCGCTCGTGATCGAGGAAGACGAGAACGGCGTCACCGGGCCGGTGGAGGTGACGCTCTCCGTTGACGTGAACCGGTGGTTCGTGGGGCGCGACGGGCTCTTCTTCGACCCGCGCGCGCTGTCCGCAGACCCGGCGCTCCGTGAGCGGGTGGCGCGCAACATAGGCCTCTCGTTCAAGGCGTATTGGGACCGGGATCGCGGCCGGCCCTGGCCGAAGCGCCGGCGTTGAGCCGTGTTCCGGGGCGCCGTGCGGGAATCGTCGCACGGCGCCCCCGGGCCCATCGACGCTCGCGTGGCCGCGCGGCTTGACGCCAGCGGCGGCGCCCGCTATGTAGGGCCGGGGTCCAGAGCTCGAACGAGCGCGCCGCGTGGCGTGGTTCCGGCCCATGACCTCGGGGGCCGGGGCACGGCTCGGCCCGACCGACGGGCTGCCGCGCGTTCGTCCCCGTGCCGCGCAGCCGGCGCCGCGGCTGGGGAGGGGAGATCGGGCGCGCGTCTTGCCGACCGGATTCCGGGGCCGTGGCCTTCCCGACGCCACGCCGGCACGCGAAACGTACGGGGCGAGTGACTTGGAGCTTCCGGGATCCTTCCGCCGCTTCTTTCGGCTGCTTCTTCCCACGCTCGTGCTCCTGGTCGCCATGTCCATCGCGTCCGAGGTGCGGCGACAACGGCCGCCGGCTCTCAGCGTGCAACTGCGCAACGACCTGATCCGGGCACGCGCGCTCGCCGACTCCTGTACGGCGGCCCTCGCCGAGGCCGAGGCGAGTTTCCGCGCATACAACGCCCACGTGGACTCGTTGCACGATGCCGTTCGCGGCTACGAATCACTCCACCCTGCCGGTGTCCCCGCGGACAGTTACTCGAGCTACCTGGCCGCGTTCGACAGCTACAACGTGGCCGCCGCGGGCTGGCAGGCGCGTGCCGACTCGCTCCGGGCGAGCTGGGCCGCGTGCAAGGAGGTGATCGAGCGGCACAACGCGCTGGCGGATTCGGCGCGGCGGATGATGGAGCAATAGCAGGGACACGAGCGCACGCACGAGGCGTGCGCGGGGCTCGCCCCTCACCCCGATCGGAACCCGGAACGGCCGCCGAGCGTACCGCCCAGGCGGGGGGAGGCGGCATGCTCCGTGCGTGCCGCGCTCCCGATTCCGCAGACCAGGGTGGGGCGCATGGCACGGTACGCGAGCATCGTCGACGCGATCGGCAACACACCGGTGGTCCGGATCAATCGGCTCGCTCCGCCGGGGATCGAGCTGTACGTCAAGGTCGAGGCGTTCAACCCGGGCGGCTCGGTGAAGGACCGTCTGGCGCTCGGCGTGATCGAGGACGCTGAACGGTCGGGCCGGTTGAAGCCGGGACAGACCGTCGTCGAAGCGACGAGCGGCAACACCGGCATCGGCCTGGCCGTGGTGTGCGCGGCGAAGGGCTACCCGCTCGTCGTCACCATGACGGAGACGTTCAGCGTGGAGCGGCGCCGGCTGATGCGGTTCCTGGGCGCCAAGGTCGTGCTCACCCCGGCGGCGGCGGGCGGGACGGGAATGGTGAAGAAGGCGGTCGAGCTCGCGGAGGTGCACGGCTGGTTCCTGCCGCGGCAGTTCGAGAACGAAGCGAACGCGGACATCCACTCACGCACCACCGCTCGAGAGATCCTGGCGGATTTCGCGGGGCAGCGGCTCGACTACTTCGTCACCGGCTTCGGCACGGGCGGAACGCTGAAAGGCGTGGCGCGGGTGCTCGCCGCCGAGCGGCCGGAGACGAAGGTCGTGCTCGCCGAGCCCGCGGATGCCCCGCTGGTCTCGAGCGGCGTGCCGCAGGAGCGGAACCCGGATGGCTCGCCGGCCGCGCGCCATCCGGCGTGGAAGCCGCACCCGATCCAGGGATGGAGCCCGGACTTCATCCCGAAGCTCGCGGGCGATGCGGTGGAGGCCGGCCTGGTGGACCGTGTGGTCACGGTCCCGTCTGTGGCTGCGATGGAGTGGAGCCGGCGCCTGGCCCGCGAGGAAGGGATCCTCGTCGGCATCTCGGCCGGCGCGACCTTCGCTGCGGCCATGCAGGTCGCCGAGGAGGCGCCGGCGGGATCCACCATCCTCTGCATGCTGCCCGACACGGGCGAGCGCTACCTCTCGACGCCGCTCTTCGAGAACACGCAGGTGGACATGACGGAGGAGGAGCTGGCGATCCTGCGGTCCACGCCGACGTTCGCGGACGCGTTCGGCCCGGCGGCCAGCCTGCCGTGAGGCGCCCCCGGCGCTTGCGTGGCGCGGTGCGGCGCGCCGGGATTGGGTCAACGTCCCCGTCCACAATGGAGTCGAAGCCAATGTTGGGTCGCCGAGTGCGTACCGCGCTCCTGCTGCTGAGCATCGCGGCGCCGTGCGCCGCGCAGATCCCCGCGTCCGAGTACGCCGCGCGCCGTGCAGCGCTGGCGGAGCGGATCGGCACCGGCGTGGTCCTCGCGTTCGGCGCGACGCAGCCGATGAACGACGCGGCCAGCTACCGTCAGCTCCCGGCGTTCAACTACCTGACCGGCTTCCAGGAGCCCGACGCCGCGTTCCTCATGGTCGCCCGTGACGGGCGGCCGTCGTACGCAATGCTGTACGTGCCGGCGCGGGACCCGCGCATGCAGCTCTACGACGGCTTCCCGCCGGACTCGGCCGAGACGCTCGCGCGGCTGGGGCTGGGCGTCCGCACGCTGGACGCACTGCGCCCGACGCTGGATACCCTCGTCGCCGCCGGGCTGCCGGTCTACTCGGTATGGGACTTCGCTTCGCGGGACTACGCGCGCACCGACTCGCTGACGCGCGGACGCAGGTTCATCGAGCTCCTGCGCGAGGCGCACCCCAACGTGGAGGTCCGGGACGCCCACCCACACATCGACGCGTTGCGCGTGGTGAAGAGCCCGGCGGAGATCGCGTTGCTCCGCAAGGCGGTGGACATCACGGTGGCCGCGCTGGAGGAGGCAATGCGATCGGTGCGGCCGGGAATGAACGAGGCGGAGCTGCAGACGATCATCGAGTTCACCTTCCGGCGCGGCGGCGCGGAAGGTCCCTCGTTCCACTCGATCATCGGCTCCGGCCCCAACTCGACGAGCTACCACTACCGCGCGAACAACCGCGAGATGCAGGCGGGCGACGTCGTCGTCATGGATGTCGGCGCGCTGTACCAGGGATACGCGGCGGACGTCACGCGCACGATCCCGGTGAGCGGCACGTTCACGCCGGAGCAGCGCACGATCTACCAGATCGTGCGGGAGGCGCAGGCGGCCGCGGAGCGCGAGGTCCGGGCCGGGGCACCGGTCGCCAACAGCAACAGGGTGGTCCGCGAGATCCTCGCCAGGCGGCTCGCGGAGCTCGGCCTGATCGAGTCGCCGGACGCCACGTTCGATCCCCCGTGGGGCGGCGACTGCTCGCGTCCGAATCTCCGCTGCACGCAGGCGTTCCTCTACATGGCGCACGGCCTGGGTCACGGCATCGGGCTCGAGGTGCACGACGTGGGCGGCCATTCGTACTCCCCGACGGGGGTGTTCCAGGAAGGCGAGGTCATCACGATCGAGCCGGGCCTGTACATCGGCACCCACCTGCTCGACATGCTGCCGGACACGCCGAAGAACCGCGCGTTCATCGCCGCCGTGCGCCCCGCGGTCGAGCGTTACGCGAACATCGGCGTCCGCATCGAGGACGACTACATCGTCACCGCGACGGGCGTTGAGTGGATCTCGCGGGCGCCGCGGGAGATCGAGGAGATCGAGGCGGTGATGCGCCAGCGGCCGGGGACCTGACGGGGCCCGAGGCGAGCCGGAATCCGCCCCGAACCTCCCGGGCCGACCGGCGCCTGGCACACGCGGGGCACCGGCGTTTGGGCTGGGGGACCACGGGGCGGGGGAGAATCCCCCGCCACGAGCGAGCCCGCGGTTGACAGGGCCGTCCCGCGGGCTTTAGCATGCGGTACCGCGGTGGAAGAGAGTTCGGAAGGCCCAGGCAGCATGCAGGGATCCTCCCCGGATCTCCCCGGAAGGACGCATCCACGCCGGCAGTGCCGCCCCAGCACAAGCCACGTCACGTCACGCGCCACAGGTGTCCCCGGCGCATGGCTGTCTTGCGGGCGTTGCGCGCGGGATCCCCGGAGCCGTTGAGGCGACCGTTGGCGCCGGAATGATGGCCGCCGTCCGCCGCCACCGGGTGCTCCAGACTCGTTTCGCTGGGACAATACGTTCCGGCCGAGGCGCTGATGCCATGGAGAGCAGGATCGGGCATCGTCGTGCCTGCATTCGCGCGGCTGCCCTGATCGCGTGGTCGCTCGCGCGTGCCGCGGCGCCTGGCGACGCCGCCGCGCAGGAACGGCCGAACGTCTACGGAACCGTGCGCACCGCCGAGGGCAGGCCGGTGGCCGCCGCGTTCGTGGTGTTGAGAGCGCCGGCCGGGAAGCACGTGGGAACGGAGTTCACGGATGAGGGCGGGCGGTTCAGCCTCGGCCCGGTGCCGCCCGGGCAGTACGTCCTCACCGTCTCGAGCATCGGCTACTCCACGGCCGTGGAGAGCGTGGAGGTTCTGGCGGGGGAGCTCGCGAGGGTCGACGTCGTCCTCGTCCCGGAAGCGGTTCAGGTCCAGCCGTTGCGCGCGGATCTCGCGGCGGCCCGTCGCGCGGCGCTTCGTGAAGAGGCCGGCATCACGGCCCACCAGCTCACGCAGCCCGAACTGAAGCTCATCCCCGGCCTGGCCGAGCCGGATCCCATGCGCGCCGTCGCGACGCTCCCCGGCGTGGTATCGAGCTCCGACGTCACCTCCTCGTTCAACGTCCGCGGCGCATCGGCAGACCAGAACCTCATCCTGCTGGACGGCATCCCTGTCTTCAGCCCCCAGCACCTGGGAGGCGTCTTCTCGATCTTCAACACGGACATCATTGATCGCGCCGAGCTGTATTCGGGCGGATTCCCTCCGGAGTTCGGCGGTCGCGTCTCATCGGTGTTGAGCATCGAGAGCGACGTCGGCGACGGCGACTTCGGCGTGAGCGGCGGCCTCTCGCTCCTCGCCGGCCGCGTGGCGGTGGGGGGCGGCCTCGAGTCCGGGCTCGGCTTCCGCGACCTGCGCTGGCGGTTCTCCGTCCGCCGTTCCCACCTGGACCGGCTGCTGCGCCCGGCCATGGAGTTCCCGTACCACCTGACGGATGCGCAGGGCGTCGTGGAGGCGTGGGCGCCCGGCGGGGACAGGGTCCTGCTCACCGGGTACTGGGGGAGGGATGTGCTGGATTTCCGCGACTCGGGGCCGTCGGAGTTCCCGCTCCGGTTCTACTGGGACTGGGGCAACGCCCTCGGCGGACTGCGGTGGACCCGGCCCCGCAGCGGCGGCGGCACGCTCGACGCTCGCGCCGGCATCTCGACCTTCGACACGCGACTCCGCTTCATCGACTACGACGACACGGACCTCCGCAGCGAGATCCGCCAGGCGTTGCTCACGCTGGATCTCGAGCAGCCGCTCTCGTCCACGTGGACGCTGAAGTCGGGGATCGAGGCCAACGCGCTGGAGCACCACAACCGGATCCTGGTGGGCGGTACGGAGTTCAGCGCCTCCGCCGGGCGGGCGTGGCTCGCCTCGGGCTACGCCCAGCTCTCCTGGCGTGCGTGGGACCGCTGGTCCGTGGAAGGCGGGATCCGCGTGGACGCGTTCCGCCCGGACGACGGCGCGGAAAGCATCGAGGTGGCACCCCGCCTCTCGGTGAAGCGCTTCATCGCGGGTGAGGTGGCTGCGGTGAAGCTCTCCGTGGGCCGTTACACCCAGTACCTCCACTCCGTGCGGGACGAGGAGCTGCCGCTGGGACTGGACACGTGGGTCGTCGCGGGCGCGCACGTGCCGTACGTCGTCTCGGACCAGGCCCAGCTCGGTTTCGAGCTGCGCCCGGCGTCCGGCTGGTTCGTCTCGACAGAGGTCTACGAGCGCCGGTTCGAAGGCGTCGTGACCACCAATCCGGGCGAGGATCCGAACGACCCGGGGGACGACCTGCTCCCGGGCAACGGCCTCTCGCGCGGCGCGGACCTGATGATCCGGCGCGCGCACGGAAGGACCCGCGGCTGGCTCAGCGTTTCCTGGCTCAAGGCGACGCGCACGTTCCCCGATTTCACATCGAGCCGTCAGCCACTGCCGGAGATCACGTACCCGCCGTCGTTCGACCGGCGGCTGGACGTCAACGTCGTCGTGCAACGGGATCTGCCGGGCGGCATCGAGGGCGGGCTGCGGTGGCACTTCGGCACGGGCACCCCCTACACGCGGCCGGTGGCGGGACACGCGCTGTACGCAACACGGTTCTCCCTCGGCGCGCGCCGCCGCTGGCAGGGGCCCAGCAGTCCGGAGGATTCCGGCGGCTTCGGCGTCGTCATGGGTAGGCGCAACGCGGAGCGCTATCCCGACTACCACCGCCTGGACCTGAGCTTCCGCCGCCCAATGGATCTCTCGTGGGGGCGCGTCGTCCCGTATCTGGACATCCTCAACGTCTACAACCGGAAGAACGTTCTCATCTACTTCTACGAGTTCGACCGCGATGTGCCCATCCGGAGCGGACTCTCGATGTTCCCTCTCCTGCCCGCTCTCGGCGTAGAGGTCCGCTTCTGATGATGGACGGCCCCGGGATGCAGTTCCTTGGATTCCCGCGTCGCTGCGTGTCGGGCGTCACACGGTCCGCGCTCGCGTGGGCGCTCGCGCTCGCCGTGGCCGGCTGCGAGCTGACCGAGGTCACCCTCGCCGAACCCAGCGACCTGGTCGTGGCCGAGGTGTTGATCCAGCACTCCGACACCGGTGTCCACGCGTCTGCCCTGCTGTACACGACCCAGGGCAGCAAGGACCCGGACCGGGTACGGAGCGCGCGGGTCGTGCTGACGCCCGAGGGCGGGAAGCCCGTACACCTCCCGCGCGTGAGGCACACGGTGTGTCTGGAGTCGATGCCGCGCGAGCCCGTCACCGAACCGGCGTGCTACGCGAGCAACACTGCGCTCGCCCACGTGCGGCCGGGCCAGTACGTGGACCTCACGATCACCCTTCCCGACGGCGCGGAGATCCGCGGTTCCACACGGACGATCGGCGACTTCGAGGTGGCGGCCAAGGAGCGGATGGCCAAGGGACCACGTGGGCTGCCGATCTGCTACCTCCCTCCGCAGACGACGCTCGCGCTCGCCTGGACGCGAGCCGCGGGGGCCTGGGGCTACGTCATCGAGAGCTGGATCTACGGGCTGCCGGACGCCCTGGCCCCGGAAGGGATCGCGATAGACCAGGATCCCCTGTTCCTGACCGGGGTCTCGCTCTCCGCCGCGGACACCACGATCGTCTTCCCGTCCCAGGTCGGGCTGGCGGAACGGCTCGACGAGGACGCCGAGGTCCTGCTGGCGCTCCAGGATGGACTGCCGGAAGGGTCCAGCGCGATCATCTACGTCGTGGCCGCGGATCGAAACTTCGTTCGATGGTTCCGCGGCGCGTCCTTCAACCCGGCGGGCACCGAGCGGATCTCCAGTCTCACGGGCGACGGGTTCGGGTACTTCGGAGCAACGGCCATCCGGGGCCTTTCGGTGACGACGGTTGCGTCCCCCGGCGTCCCGTCGTGCATCGAGTGAGCGGCGCGCGCCACGGCCGCGAGTGAACGGCGTGCACAAGACCGCGGCCGGCCACGCGGGGATATCCGTTGGCCCGCGCGCCGGCCGCCGCTGCTCCCGACAGACCGCGTCCCTGGCCTCGCTCGGCCCACGACCGGATGCGCCCGCCTACTGCGTGAACGGCTCCCGCGGGATGGAGGGCAGGAGCTCCAGCGCGTTGCCGTGATACAGCTTGCGCAGTACCTCGTCCGGCAGGCCCATGCCGTACAGCTTCCAGAACGCGTGGTAGTCGCGGTAGTAATCGAAGTACTCGTCCTCCGTCTCGAGCACGCGCCAGTAGTACGGGTACTCGTCCGGTTGGAACGAGTCCTTGCCGAACAGCAGCCGGTCCTGGTACTTCACGAAGAACTTGTGCGCCGTCCGCGGCTGGCGGCCCAGGTCGTAGAGGATCGCCCCGATCTCAGCGTACACGTTGGGCATCGCATCGAAGATGCGGCCGAGGCGGGCGAGGTCGTTGGCGTGCCAGCCGAGGTGCGCGAGCACCCACTTGACGTTCGGGTGTCGCGCCAGCAGCCGGTCCCGCTCCTCCATCAGCTCCTCGAACGACGGGTAGCGCGAGCGGTCGAAGAACCGGCGGTTGGGGAACAGCGCCATCTCCAGCCACCGCTCGTTGTTGTAGTCCAGCGGCTGGAAGAACTCGGCCGGGTCGCCGACGTGGATGAACACCGGGATGCCGAGGCGCGCGGCGGTCTCCCAGACCGGATCGAGCTCGGGGTCATCCAGCCGCAGGCGCGTGCCGTCCGTCTTGCGGTACGTGAGCCCGAAGCTCTTGTTGATCTCGCCCACGCCGACCGCGCCGGCGCGCACGTCCTCCTCGAGCTGCGCGGCGAGCTTCTCGCCCGAGCCCGGGCCGACCTGGCTCAGGTCCAGCGTGGTGAAGAACACGAACCGGTCCTCGTAGCCCGCCTCGCGCACCGCCTGGATCTGCCGCCTCAACTGCTCGCCCGACGTCCCGCGCGCCTGCACCATCACCTGGATGTTCAGCGAATCCATCGCAGCGACGACCCGCTCGATCACGTCCTTCGAGACGAGCAGCGGCGGGTGCCCGTGGAAGTCGACCACGGGGAACTTCGCCCGCGGCACCTCGTGCGCGGGCACGACCAGCGTCGACCGCGGCTTGTACTCGAGGATCGTCGGCGGCGGGAACTCCGGCCGCCGGCCCTCGCCCGGGCGCCCGCGCTGCCCCTGCTGCGCGAGGACCGGGTCGGCCGCGGCCAGCACGGTCAGGCCGAGGGCGAAGAGGGAGACCGAGCCAGTACGTCGACGATGCACGATGCACTCCCCGGATCGAGCGGGTTCACCTGCCGGGCCTACCGCGCGCACGCCCGTACGGGGCCCGCCGTCGGATCGGCGGCTCGCGGCGTAGCAGCGACGCGCCGGCCGGTCCCGGCCG
This sequence comes from bacterium, assembly GCA_003242735.1. Classification (NCBI taxonomy): domain Bacteria; species bacterium. The sequence continues at coordinate 147,559 of QGVH01000006.1, forward strand.
CCGCCCGCCGCAGCACCAGCTCCGCGACGACGGGGAAGTGGTCGGACGCGACCGTCTCCTCCACGACGTCCACCGCCACCACCCTCCAGCGGTCCTTGCCCGACACGAACACGTAATCGATCTCGCGGTTCGGGTCGTCCGCGCTGAACGTGAAGCGCTGCTCGCCCGTCTTCGCCGCTTCCCTCGCCCGTTCGCGGAAGAGGGAGAGCGTGCGCGTGTGCGGGCGGTCGTTGAAGTCTCCGGCGAGGATGTAGGGCGTGGAGAGGGAGTCCAGGAAGCGCGCGACCCGCTGCGCCTGAGCGAAGCGGTACCCATCGCCGGCGACCCAGTCGAAGTGCACGTTGACCACGGTCACCGGGCCGCCCGGCGCATCGAGCTCGACCGCGAGGGCGACCCGCGGCTCGTTGCCGTCCGGCAGACGCACCGGGTTCGCCCGGCGGATCGCGCAACGGGAGAGGATCGCCATGCCGTAGCGCCCGCCCTGGTAGTCCATGAACGCGCCGAACGCGTGCTCCATCCCGAGCAGCTCGGCCAGCCGCTTCGCCTGGTCCTCGCCGCCGCTGCGCGTCACGACGCTGTCCACCTCCTGGAGCGCGATCACATCGGCATCGAGCGAACGCAGCACCCGCGCGATCCGCTCGAGGTCGACGCGCCGGTCCAGCCCCTCGCCGTGGTGGATGTTGTAGGTGACGACGCGCCACGTCTCCGCCGCCGGCGCGGGCGTCGGCTCGCCGGGCGGCGCAGGCCTGGCGCACGCGGCGAGGAGCAGGAGAGCGAGCACGCGTGCGGCCCGGGCTCGGGACGCGGCGGCGCGGCGCAGTCGGGGCGCCGGATCGGAAAACGCGGTACGGAGCATGGCGTCATCCTCGAAGCAAATGGCGGAATGGATGCGGAACGCAGCGCGGATCTGCAACCTGCACGGCCCGCAGTGTGAGGACGTCGAACACCGTCAGCGCGGCGATCTCTTGCCGTACAGCCGCAGGAACGCGCGCACGCCGCTCGCCACGAGCGCCTCCACCTCGGCCTGCTCGAGCGGGAGCGCGCCGAACAGCGAGCGCAGACTCGCCGGGCTGGTGACCAGCGCGGCGAAGTGGCGGGCCGCCTCGTCGGCGTCATCGATGTCCAGCAGACCTTCTTCCGCGAGTCGCGCGAGGTGCGCCGCCAGCGCCCGGTGCACCGCCTCCGGCCCCAGCTCGCGCCACGTCTGCACGATCGCCGGGAAGTGCCGCGCCTCGGAGACGATCAGCAACACCAGCGACTGGTGCTCGCGCGACTCCGCGTCCGTGGACGCCCACGCCCGGCCGAACGCGTTCAGCCGCTGCTCCAGGTCGCCCGTGCCGCCCAGGTGCCGATCGGCCATGGCGATGAGCTGCCGCGTCGCCTCCGCCGTGCTCTCCTCGACCACGGCGCGGAAGAGCTGGTCCTTGTCCGCGAAGTGGCTGTACAGCGTGCGCTTGGAGACGCCCGCCTGGGCCGCGATGGCGTCCATGCTCGTGCGCACGTAGCCCTCGCGCAGGAAGAGCGTCCGCGCCGCCTCCAGGATCGCGCTCCGTTTGGCCTCCGACCGCCGCCGACCCGGGGGCCGGGTCGCTGGATCTCCTGCCGCCATCGCACCTCTCGTCGAGCCGTGTTCCGGACATTACGACGCCGGGCCGCGGCCCGCCACGCCGCGGTCCACATCCTCCCGCCCCGCACTGCCCTTGACAATACTAAACGGTATAGTTTACTTAGGCCATGGACAGGATCGACCGCCGGCTCGCCGCCCTCGCCGCCGTCCTGCTGTGCGGCGCGGTCCCGGCGCTCATGGACGCGACGATGGTGAACGTCGCGGTCGAGGCGCTGGCCGCCGACCTGGACGGGACCCTGACCGACGCGCAGTGGGTGGTGACCGGCTACCTCCTCGCCACCACGGTCGGGATCCCGCTGGTCGGCTGGGGGCTGGACCGCTTCGGCGCCCGGGCGCTGTGGACCTTCGCCCTGGCGCTGTTCGCCGCCGGCTCGGCGCTCTGCGGGGTGGCGTGGTCGCTCAGGAGTCTCGTCGTGTTCCGCATCGCCGCAGGTCTCGGCGGCGGCCTGGTCCTGCCGCTCGTCCAGGCGATCATCGCGGCCGCCGCGGGGCCGCTGCGCGTGGGGCGCGCGATGCTCCTGCTCACCGTGCCGGGGCAGTTCGTGATGATCCTGGGCCCGGTGTTCGGCGGTCTGATCATCGAGTCTCTGGGCTGGCGCTGGACGTTCTTCTCGCAGGCCCCTCTGTGCGCCGCCGCGGCGGTGCTCGGATGGTGGCGGGTGCCGAGCGGGCGACGGAACGGGAGCTCCCGGCTCGACGTCGTCGGGTTCGCACTGCTGCTGCCTGCGCTGGTGATGCTGGTCCACGGCCTCTCGAGCCTCCGGCCGGAAGGTGTGCGGGAGGTGAGCACCGGAGCGGTCGCAGCCACCGCGTGGGGAGCACCCGCGACCGCCCTCCCGCCCTCCACCTGGGTTCTCGCCGGGGGTGTGCTCCTCGTCGGCTTCGTCGCTCACGCGCTCCGTGGCCGGGCCACGCCGTTGCTGGACCTGCGGCTCTTCGCCCGGCGCTCGTTCGCCGTGGCCGCGGCGCTGCTGTTCGTCACCGGGCTCGCCATGTGGGCGCCGCTGTTCCTGCTGCCGCTGTTCTACCAGCGTGTGCTCGGCGCGGACGCGCTGGACGCGGGGCTGCTGCTCGCTCCCCAGGCGCTCGGGACGGCGCTCGGAATGGCGGCCGCAGGCCGGCTCGCGGACCGCGCTGCCGCGGCGCGGCCGTTGATCGTCGCGGGCACTGCGTTCGCCGTGGTCGCCACGCTGCCCTTTGCCCTCGCCCCCCGCGGCGTGGCCGGCGCGGCGCTCGGCGCAGCGCTGCTCGCGCGCGGCTTCGGCCTCGGCGTCGCCCACGTTCCGCTCATGCCGCTCCTGTACGGCGGCGTGGAGCGCGAGTCCATCGGCCAGGCGACGGGTCTCGCCAGTGTGCTCCAGCGTTGCGGCGCGGCCTTCGGCACGGCCGCCCTCGCCGTGGTGTTGAGCGCCCAGCTCGATGCGGCGGCAGCGGGAGCCCGTGGCGCGGATCCGGACGCGCTCGCCGTGGCGTTCGGCCGCACGTTCTGGTGGGTCGTCGCGTTCACCGCGCTCGCGTGGGTCCCGGCGATGGTGCACCGGCCGCTGGAGGCGCAGAGGAGCGCGAGCGCCGGTACCCGTCCACACGATCGTTGAGGTGGAAGCCATGCTGCGCATCGCCGTCATCGTCGGCAGCACGAGGGAGCGCAGGTTCGGCGAGGTGGTGGCGCGATGGTTCGTGCGCCGGGCCGAGCAGCGCGACGACCTGGAGCTGGACGTCATCGACCTGCGCGACATTCCGCTCAGGCCCGTGCAGCAGACGCCGTTCGAGTGCGACGACCCGGCGGTCCACGCCCTCGCCGCGCGCATCGAGGCCGCGGACGGCTTCGTCGTCGTGACGCCGGAGTACAACCACGGCTACCCCGCGTCCCTCAAGCTCGCCATCGACTCGGTCTACGACGGCTGGCTCGCGAAGCCCGTGGCGTTCGTCTCATACGGCGGCGTCGGCGGCGGGCTGCGGGCGGTGGAGCAGTTGCGCCAGGTGTTCGCCGAGCTGCACGCCGTCACGCTGCGCGACACGGTCAGCTTCCACATGGCGCACGACCTGTTCGGCGAGGACGGCGAGCTGCGGGACGGCGCGGCGGCGGATGCAGCGGCGCGCCGGCTCCTGGACCGTCTGGTGTGGTGGGCGAGCGCGCTGCGTGACGCGCGAGGGCGGCAGCCGTACGTGGTCTGAAGCCGACGACGTCGAGAGGGGGCTCACTGTGCACGCGATCGTCCTGCGCGAGTTCGGCCCGCCCGGTGTGTTGCGCCTGGAGCGCGTCGCGGACCCCGAGCCGGCCGCCGGCCAGCTCCGCATCGCCGTCACGGCCGCCGGCGTGCATCGGATCGACGCGTGGGTCCGTGCAGGCATCGAATCACCCGCGACGCTGCCGCTGCCGGCGCTGCCGTGGGTCCCCGGCCGCGAGGTCGCGGGCGTGGTGGACGCGGTGGGGCCGGGCGTGGACCCGGGGTGGCTGGGCCGGCGCGTCGTCGCGCACCTCGGCCCTGCTGCCGGCGGCTACGCCGAGCGCGCGGTGTGCGCCGAGGACGCGGCGCTGGTGATCCCCGAGGGCGTGGGAGACGACGTCGCGGTGGCGATGATCGGGACCGGCCGCACAGCGCTCGGCGTGCTGGACGTCGCGCGCGTCGAGCGGGGCGACGTGGCCCTCGTCACCGGCGCGGCCGGCGGCGTCGGGAGTCTGCTCGTGCAGCACCTGCACCGCGTGGCGGGCGCGACGGTCGTCGCGGCGGTTGGCGGCGCCGCGAAGGTGGAGCACGCGGGCGAGGACGGCGCCGACGTCGTCGTCGACTACAGCGAACCCGGGTGGACGCGCGCGGTGCGTGACGCGCTCGAGGATGGTGCCGTGAGCCTGGTGCTGGACGGCGTGGGCGGGCGCGTGGGGCGAGACGCGTTCGAGCTGCTCGGCGCCGGCGGCCGGTTCGTCTTCTTCGGCTGGGCGTCCGGCACGCCGACCGCGTTCACGACCGACGACCTGTACGCGCGCGGGCTGACCGCGGCCGCCGCGGTCGGCCCGGCGCTGTTCCGCCTCGCCGGCGGCATGCGCGCGCTCCAGGAGCGCGCGCTCGCCGCAGCGGCCGCGGGCGTCCTCACGCCGCGCATTCAGCGCTTTCCGCTGGCCGACGCGGCCGCCGCGCACTCCGCCCTCGAGGCGCGAACGGCGGTGGGGAAAGTGGTGCTGGTGCCGTGACTCCGCGTTGCACGCGCTGCTGGTGGAGCGCCGACGACCAGCGCATCTCGCGAACCGCCCTCCCCTCGGGCCGTCGGAGCGGGCCCGCAAGGAGGGCGGTGTTCATCAGAAGAGGGCGAGGAGGCCGCGTGGCCGCCGTGGCGGTCGTTCCCGCCGCGGCGGCCCTGCGTCTCAGTTCGTGCCGCTCGCCTTGGCGGCCGCCTTCGCGAAGTCGCCCGCCTTCACGATGACGAGCTTCGCGGGGTCGATGTGGCGGCGGAGCGCCGCGTGGATCTGCTCCGGCGTGAGCGCGCGCACCTTCGCCTCGAGCTCGGCGTCGTGCTGGAGCGTGCGGCCGAGGAACAGACCGTTGTGGATGGTGCCGACGAGCTGCGCGTCCGTCGCGCGGGCCACGTCGCGCTGCTGCATCCAGCCCCGCTTCGCCGCCTCGACCTCCTCGGCGGTGAAGCCGTCGCGCACGGCCTTCTCGAGCTCCTCGCGGAGAGCGGCGACCAGGCGGTCCGCGTTCTCCGGCGCGTAGATCGCGTAGGCCATGAACATGGCGGTGCTGTCGAGGGGCGGAACCGAGATGGATCCGCCGACGCCGTAGCTGATGCCTTCCTGCTGGCGGATGCGGGTGGCCAGCCGGGAGTTGAGGAAGCCGCCGCCCAGCATGTAGCCCGCGAGCACGAGCGCCGGGTAATCCGGGTGATCGTCCCGCATTTCGAAGTTGATGCCGGCGTAGAGGTACGCGTTGGCCTTGTCCGGCGTCTCGATGCTGATGGTGGTCGGCTCGGCCTCGTGGTGGCTCGATGCGACGCGCGCGTACGGCCGGCGCATCGGCCAGTTCCCGAACGCTTCGCGGGCGAACGCCTCCACCTCGGCGGCGTCGAAGTCGCCGAGCACGGTGAAGTTGCCGCCGGCGCCGGCGCCGTAGAAGTCGTCGTAGAACCTGCGGACGTCATCGAGCGTCGTCGCCTCCACCGCCGCGATCGCCTCCTCGATGGTCGGCGTGTAGTGCACGTGCCCCTGCGGCCGCGGGCTCATGTGCCGCTGGAACGCGATCGAGGCGAGCGGGCCCGGCTCCGACTTCTGGCTCTCGAGGGCGGCCAGCCGCTCGCGCTTCAGCGTCTCGAACTCCTGCGGATCGAACGCGGGCTCGCGCAGGACCTCACGGAGCAGCTCGAGGACCTGCAGCAGGTTCTCCCGGCTCGTCTCGATGGAGGCGCTCACCGCCGTCGCGCTCCCGGAGACGGACATCTGGGTCTGGAGCCGGGCCAGCTCGTCGCTTAGCTCCTGGCGCGTGCGCTTCTTCGTGCCGCGCATGAGCATGGCGCCGGTCAGGCTGCCGTGGGTGGAGCGGCCGGTCAGGTCCGCCTCGTTGCCGATGCGCTGCGTGAAGCGGACGAGCACGGTGCCGCCGCGCGTCTGCTTGGGCAGCAGCGCGATCTTGAAGCCGTTGTCGAGCTCGATGCGCCGGGTGCGCGCCTCGATGTTCTCGTGCGTCGGCTCGAACGCTTCGCCGACCGCCATGATCTCCCGGCCCTTGTAGCCGGAGACGAGGGACTCGACGTCCGTCACGTCCGGCACCTCGGCGCGCTGCGGCTCCTTCTCCGGGATGAAGAGCCCGAGCGTGCGGTTGGACGGCAGGAGGTACTTCGCGGCCACCCGCGCCACGTCGTCCGTCGTCGCCTCCTGCAGCCGGTCGCGGTGGAGGAAGAGCAGGCGCCAGTCGCCCGCGGCGGCCCATTCGGTCAGGTCCAGGCCGACGCGCTCGGAGTTCGAGAGCGTGAGCCGGATGGTCCGCAGGCGCGCAGCGCGTGCGCGCTCGACCTCCTCGTCCGTCGGCGGGTCGGTGCGGAGCGACTCGAGGGTCTGGATGAACGCGTCACGCGCCGCGTCCAGCGACTGGTCGAGCCGGACCTCGGCGTAGGCGAGCAGCACGCCGGGCTCCCGCAACGCGTAGCTCGCGGCGCCGACGCTCGTGGCGAGCCCGGGCTCGACGAGCGCCTTGTAGAGCCGGCCGGAGGGCGTGTTGCCCAGCACGTGCGCGAGCAGGTCCACGGCCGGATAATCCTCGTGCGCGGCCGGCGGGACGTGGTACGACGCCATGACGTACTGCACGTCGCCGACGCGGCGCACGATGACCATACGCTCGCCGTCCTGCGGGGGCTCGCGGGTGTACGTGGGCCAGAGCCTGTCCTCACCCGAGCGGTCCGGCCGCGGAATCGCGCCGAAGTACTTCTCGATCAGACGCAGCGCGCGCTCCTCATCGAAGCTCCCGGAGACGACGAGGATCGCGTTGTCGGGCTGGTAGTAGCGCCGGTAGAACGCCTGGAGCCGCTCGATGGGCACGTTTTCGATGTCCGAGCGCGCGCCGATCGTCGTGCGGCCGTAGGCGTGCCACAGGTACGCGGCGGACATCGTGCGGTCGAGCAGCACGCCGAACGGGCTGTTCTCGCCGGACTCCCACTCGTTGCGGACGACGGTCATCTCGGAGTCCAGGTCCTCCTTCCGCACGAAGGAGTTGACCATGCGGTCCGCCTCGAGGCGGATCGCCCACTCGAGGTTCTCCTCCGATGCCGGGAAGGTGATGAAGTAGTTCGTGCGGTCGAACCACGTGGTGCCGTTGGCGCGGCCGCCCCGCTCGGTGAGCTCCTGCGGGATGTCGGGGTGCGACGGCGTGCCCTTGAACTGCAGGTGCTCGAGCAGGTGCGCCATGCCGGACTCGCCGTACCCCTCGTGCCGCGAGCCGACGAAGTAGGTGATGTTGACCGTGGTGGACGGCCGCGAGGGATCCGGGAACAGCACGATCCGGAGCCCGTTCGGGAGCCGGTACTCGCTGATGCCCTCGACCGTGGCGACGTGCTCGGCCTTCGGCGGCTGCGGCGCGACCGTGGGCTGGCGGACCTGCGCGACCAGCGCCGGCGGCAGCGGTACGGCGAGGGCGAGGAAGAGGAGCATCAGCGCCGCGCGCGCGCGTGGCAGGCGCGTGGGCGCGGCGGTCGATCGTCGGGCCCGGGTCGGCGCGGTGCCGGCGGCCCGACGGGAGTGGAGAGAGGCGCACAGCCGGGTCATCATCGTCCTCCGTCGTACAAACACAGGAACAACACGAGCCAGCGAAATCGTGCACACCGGGGGCTGTTGCCGGTGTGTTCGATGTTCATCAACGAGTCGAAGATTGCACGGGTTTCGTGGCAGCCCGGGAATAGGAGAGCTGGCCGTGTGGGGGCATTCATGGGGGGGCGGGTACGCGTCTGTCAACTATGGGGTTCGTAGTGCGCGTACGGCTCGGCGCCGCCGGGCTGGCGGGTGGCTAAGCTGGGCGGCGAAGGGAGGCGGTGTGGTGGGACGCGCTCCCGTCGGCGCCTATTTGTTCGACAGCTCGGTGGAGGTGCGCGCCGCGGCGCCTCAGGTCCGCGCGTCCACGACCTGCGGGGCCTGGTGCGACGCCGCGTACTCGATGAGCCGGTGGTCCGCCGTGACCAGAGGGATGTCGTGCAGCAGTGCGGCCGCGATGAGCATCCGGTCCGCCGGATCGTTGTGCAGGGCGTCCGACAGCCGTGTCGAGAGCAGCAACACGTCCCGGTCGAGCGGCAGGAACGCGATGCCGGGCGCGCGCTCCGCGCGGCGGAACCACACGCTCGCGTCGATCGACAGCCGCAGCTTGCCCTGCGCCGTCTTGACGGCCACCTCCCAGTACGAGATGTCCAGGACCCGCAGCCGGCCGCGGGCGGCGCTCGCCTCCAGGAGCCCGCGCAGCGGCGGCGTGATCCGCGCCGCGTCGCCCTCGAGCAGCCAGACCCAGACGTGGGTGTCCAGGAGTAGCGGGCCGTCGTACCCGGCGAGCGCCGCGGGGTCGTGCACAGGACCCGGCGTGTCGCTCACCCGACGTCGCCCCACGCCGCGAAGTCCGGCGCGACGATGTCGCCGTGCCCGGCCACCGTCCCGCGCAGGAAGCCGAACGGGCTCGGCGCCGCCACGTCCGGCGCCACGAGCTTCGCCACCGGGCGGCCCCGCTTCGTGATCAGGTACTGCGTCGTGCCGTCGGCGACCCTTTCCATCAGCTCGAGACAGGTGTTCTTGAACACGCCCGCGGCGACCTCAATCACCTCGGGTGCGCCCGCCGCGCCGGGCGGAGTGGACGGCGCGAGCGTCTCTTTCACGCGCTTCGAGGCAGGCACGGCTAACCTCCGTGTTCGGACGAAGGGACTGTGAGTCCGGGCGACGTTCGGCGCCCGGCTCGGCCCATGGCCACGAATTCGTGGCCATGGCCATGAAACATGGCTACGAGGGGGATTGCGCGCAAGATCATCGAGGGTAGGAAGTGCCGGGCCCGGGCTCTCGGCTCTCGCACAGGAGCTGGCTGCCGAGCGTGTGCTTCGGCGTGAGTAGGATTGGGGGGCGAGGCGACTCTGGCGCGTGGTTTGGTAGGGCGGCGCAAGCTCAGTGGTCCAGGATCGCCGCGGCCTGTCGGCGGAGGTCCGGAACCTTGCTGGTGACGGCGTCCCGGACCAGTTCGTAGTCGACACCGAAGTACGCGTGGATCAGCGGGTCCCGCATACCCGCCATGGCACGCCAATCGACTTCGGGATGCGCCAAACGGAACTCCTCTGGCAGCTTTTTCGCCGCCTCGCCGATCACCTCGAGACTCCGCACGAATGCGCGCTTGAGCGTTTCGTCGGATTGAAACTGCTCCGCCGACAGGCCGCGGCTGGATTCGATCAGGTAATCGGCCTCCACCAGTATGTGCCGGAGGTAATCACGCGGCTCGAAGGACATCGGCGGCGTCGGCGAGGATACGTGGGCCGATGAATGGAGACAGCGCTTCGGTCGTCACCAGCTCGACCCGCCGTCCCAGCAGCCTCTCCAGCAGCTCTGCCAGGGCGATAAAGCGGTCATAGCTCTTCAGTTCCGGGTCGAACTCGACCAGCAGGTCGACATCGCTGTCCGGTCGTGCGTCGCCCCGCAGTACGGAGCCGAACAGCGCCAGCTGGCGCACGCCCAGCGCCCGGATCTCGGCTTCAGCGGCCCGCAGGCAGGCGAACGCCTGGTCCCGAGTCAATGGCCTTGGCATCATGGGTTCAATCTAAGAGCACACTACCTCAGGGGCCAATAGGTCGCGATGTGGTGGGCTCGGGTCGGGCGGCGTGGGCCAACGCGGCGGGGCCTGCGAACGGAGTAGTGCGCGACCATCATGCCAGCCCGTCGATCCGGGCCAGCTCGAAGAGCCCCGCAGCCAGCTCCTCGATCTTCTCGCGCAGCGCGAGCCGGTCGATCACTCGACCGGGATGCCGGACGCGCCGTAGAACGCGCCGGCGAGCTGGCCGTACACCGCGCCCGTGGTGTCCGCGTTATCGCCGGGGTTGACTGCGGCGAGGCAGCCCGAGCGGAAGTCGCTGGTGCGGTGGAACGCCCAGGGCGCGGCCTCGAGCGACTTCACGACGTATCCCGTCCCCTGGATCTCCGGCGGCTCGCGCGTCTTGAACGAGCCGTGTGCGATCTCGTCGATGGCCGACGCAAGCAGGTGCGCGTCGCAGTAGCCGGGCACGGGGGAGTATCGCTCGCCGAGGAGCTCCTCATTGCTCGCGCCGCGGAGCGCGCCGACGATCAGGGCGCCGAGGTAGCGGCACGCGTCCACCGCCTCCGTGGCGCGGTGGGTGGTGAGCGAGCTCTGCCCCGAGAAGCGGATCGCGTCGAGGGGGCGCGCGGCGAACGCCACGGGCACCGGCGCCAGCCGCATGATCGAGCCGTTGTCCGCGGTGTACGGGTCCGTGGAGCCGAACTCGAAGGTGGTCAGCGCGCCGGAGCGTCTGGCATCCTCATAGCGCGCGAGCGCCTTGGCCGTCGTGATGCCGATGTCCAAGCAGTGGCCGGTGCTGGAAAGGTAGCCCTGTCGCCACCAGCGCCAGTAGCGCTCGAGCTGGTCGAACGGGTCGAAGTCCCTTTGACGAGGCTCTCGGCCAGGGGGAATGCTTCCTATGCCCCTCCCCCCGGAACCTGGTCCACGCGGACTGACGTTTTGAGCTATCTTGGGGGCGGACCTGAATCCCCGGGGCCGGGGAGGAGAGACGCCCGTGAGGAAGAGTCGATTCAGCGAGGAGCAGATCGCCATGGCGCTGCGCCAGGCGGAGGCGGGAACGCCGGTGGCCGAGATCTGCAGGAAGCTGGAGGTGACGGAGACCACCTTTTATC